>JAJZFJ010000227.1 GCA_021805395.1 bacterium | reverse complement strand
TTGAGTCGTGTTCAACGTCAGCCAGTCCATACAAAGTATAGAATGAAATGCGCAAGACGAAGCAATATATAATTTTCATGGAATTTTAGTGAACAAAATTCATAGCGTCTCTCCCACAAAGGGTACACCTCGTCATACAAACTGCAAAGCCAGTGCCCCCTTTGCAGGCGAGGGAGCCAGAATCTTACCCTCCCTTAATGAGCGCTAACGAATGGCGAGGAGAGGGTCGCATCGACAGATGCGGTACCCAAACCGGCCTCCCCCTAAATCGGGATTATGAAACACTTTTGATATTCAAACTCCTTACAGAACACACCTGCCATGCAAGCTTATCAAGATATATGCTATCCTAGAATTCAATAAGTTTGCATAGGACAACAATCTCTCAATGAGTTTAACAGACCCTATGAATGGGGTGTACCCCTCCCAGTGGATTAGGCAGGCAATAGCCAATGGCACTATCTTAGCCGACCAGCCCTTTGTGGATTCCCAGATACAGCCAAACAGCTTAGATTTGAGGATTGCCTCCGAAGGGCATCGTATTCAGTGCAGTTTTCTACCAGGACAAGAGGGCATGTCGGCAAAGCTGGAAAAATACTCCTGGTACTCATTTAAAGTCCCTGAGGCTGGCATTGTACTCGAGCGCAACCAGATATATCTATTTCCGCTATGTGAAAGCCTCCGGTTAACCTCAGAAGTAAAGGGATGTGCCAACCCAAAATCTACCACTGGGCGACTCGATGTCTTCACAAGGCTGGTCACTGAGTACGGCACTTCCTTCGATGAAGCTCCTTATGGCTACACTGGCCGCCTGTATCTGGAAGTGGTCCCCCGATCCTTTGCTGTTTGTGTTCGTCCTGGAGATACTCTCTCGCAAATCCGCTTTCAGATAGGTAATCCTCGTCTAAATCCTGTAGAGACCATTGAACTGCTGAACAGCCAGCATCTGATTCTGGATTATGATCAGAGAACGATGAGATCTGAGGACCTTGATGTGCAGAACGGCATTGTGCTATCCATCCATCTTCCTCGCAAAATCGATCAGCAAAGGCAGCCTACCATTGGCTTTCAGGCTCTTAAAAATGTACCACCAGTTGATTTGAGAGCCAGAGGGCTGTCTCGCAGGCGTTACTGGAACAGGATGTTCGCGGATAGCAAACCTGTGATTCTTGAACCCGATGAGTTCTACATTTTCAGAAGTCGTGAGCTGGTGTGCCTGCCACCTCAAATCTGTGCCGAGATGGTTGCCTTCGAGGCAAGTAGTGGAGAGGTGAGAACACACTACGCGGGCTTTTTCGATACCGGATTTGGCTATCGCAATGGCCTGAGCTCAGATACGACAGCTGCAGGAGTGGTGCTTGAAGTGAGGAGCAGGGATGTTCCTTTCCTCATCGAAGATGGACAACCCTTGTTCAGAATTCATCTTCTTCGTTGTACCGAAGAGCCGGATGCCCTCTATGGGGCTTCATCTGGTTCCAACTACCAGTCTCAGAGAGATGTGAGGCTATCCAAACAGTTTTCTACCTCAACAGAAATTGATGAAGATGAAGGACAGACACGTTTCGAATTCGATTAAGAAGGATAACTTAATGATGAAATTGGCAAACAAAGTAATTGGAAACAGCTTGCTGTTTGTGCTCGGTGTTGTATTAAGTGCATCTGTTCACGCACAGAGTGGACCTCCATTAGCAACAGCCACTCTTCAACTCGTGAACGGTACCATACAAAATCAGGCAGACTTTGCAAACTCTCGTGTGGTGTCCATGCTTCCAATTAAACCTGCCATCATCACAAAGCTGCCTGCCAATCTGTATAATCCCAGCTTTGGTGAGATCTCTCTTGGCCCATCGTTACATCCCACCACATATCAGGTACTTCTGGATCGTCCACCTGGAGTACAGCCCCTTCTCCTGATCGATACCGCACAAAATGGCGATTTCACGCAGGACAAACCCTTGAAGTGGAACCCTCAGCAGTTCAGGGACCGTGAAGAGAAAATTGAGACCAGATATGTTGCCGATGTAACACTGCCTGTAAATTATGGCAACAAGGTGGAGCAGTTAAGCATTCAGATTATAGTACCTGCTCTCGATCCATCTAATCCCAATGCGGCAGCAGAGGGTAACACGCTCATTTACTCTCCAAACTATATTCGCAAAGGCACGATTACACTTCATAACGTAACCTACACCATTATGCTTTATGATCAGCGAGGCACTGGAGATTTTCGTCCAGATGGCAGTCCAATTTTTTCTGGAATATGGTTTCTGATAGATGTAAACCACAATGGTGTAATCGATTCTCGTGGAGAGGCTTACGATATTGCCAAGCCGTTTAATATCGCAGGTCACTGCTACAGAGTGGTGGTCCCAAATGCAGATGGCAGCAGGATAGAGATCTATCATTCAAACACATACGTCAAAGAGATACTGCCACCCCCCATCCTGAACGTAGGAAATATAGCACCGTCGTTCTCAGCAACAACATCAACTGGAACGAAAGTCAATTTCCCTGCAGACTACAAAGGGAAATATGTACTGCTATATTTCTGGGGGAGTTGGTGCCCGCATTGTGGAGTCCAAAATCCATATATGGTTCAGGCATATAACAGATATCACTCTCAGGGCCTGCAGATTCTGGGAGTTAGCACGGATGTTGGAAACTATGCAAAAAATCTGCCAGCCTATATTCTCAAAAACGGATTGGTCTGGCCGGATATCTGCGATGGCAAAGGGACCGGTTCTCCACCATTCCAGCTCTACGATATCCCAATTGTTCCCTATCCTCTGCTAGTGGATGGAACAACCGGCAAGATTTTGGCGGATAGAGACCAGCTCCTTGGAAAGAACCTGGCAACAACTCTCGCGCGTATTTATAATACCAAGCAGTAAGGAGCTAGCAATGTTTACGGGAATCGTTGAAGAATTAGGAGAGATAATCTCGATTACTCATGGAGAAAAATCTGCGAGACTATCAGTGAAATGTCCACTAGTTAGCTCCGATGCTTCTCTGGGCGACAGCATTGCGATCAATGGCTGCTGTCTGACGGTAATTGAGATTGGCGAGAATATGCTTTCCTTTGATGCCGTTCCCGAAACATTGCGATGCACAAATCTGGGAGACCTTAAACCAGGAGATCTAGTAAATCTGGAACGGCCCATGATGCTGAACGGCAGATTGGGAGGGCATTTTGTGCAGGGTCACATTGATGGTGTAGGTAAGATACACAGTGTAGTAAAAGAAGATAATGCACTTGTAATCTCGATAGAGATAGAAAAAGAGTTGCAAAAATATCTGATATCAAAAGGATCCATTACTGTAGATGGAATTAGTCTCACAGTGGCAAAACTGGAAGATTATGGATTTTCAGTGTGGATCATTCCGCACACAAGTCACGTTACCACAATGGGAAGAAGACATCCAGGTGACAGGGTAAATATTGAATGCGATATGCTTGGAAAGTATATAGAGCGCCTGGTGCAGTTCAACAAGTGAGCCAACTTCTCTCTTTATTGCACATGGTATAAGTTGATTGGCCAGATTCCTCTTTTTCGATGAAAGAGCACTCACGAACATGAGGATTTGCTGATTAGTCAGATCTCAGGATTTTCTTCAGATACTGCCCTGTATAACTTTCAGGCACCTCAGCAACCTGCTCCGGTGTGCCTTCTGCAACAATATAGCCGCCTTTGTCACCGCCTTCAGGTCCCATGTCAATAATCCAGTCTGCCGTTTTAATCACATCCAGATTGTGCTCAATCACAAGTATCGTGTTGCCAGTATTAACAAGCCTGTTAAGAACCCCAATCAGTTTCTCAACATCGGCAAAGTGAAGCCCAGTGGTTGGTTCATCCAGAATGTACAGCGTTCTACCTGTCGCCCTCTTTGCCAGTTCAGTTGCAAGTTTCACTCTCTGAGCTTCGCCTCCCGAGAGAGTGGTAGCTGGCTGCCCTAGCCGGATATAGTCAAGCCCAACATCATGCAGGGTCTGGAGTTTTCGGTAGATGGTTGGCACTGCAGAGAAAAACTCAACTGCCTCAGAAACTGTCATACTCAGGACATCTGCAATGGAGTTACCACGGTATTTGACCTCAAGAGTTTCCCGATTATAGCGTTTACCATGGCACACTTCACAGTCAACATACACATCAGGTAGAAACTGCATCTCAATTTTCAATATTCCATCACCCTTGCAGTTTTCGCACCGTCCACCTTTCACATTGAAGGAAAACCTGCCCGGCTCATATCCTCTCGCACGAGCGTCTGGGGTTTTAGAGAAAAGCTCTCGAATCATGTCAAAGGTTCCAGTATATGTTGCAGGATTTGAACGCGGTGTACGCCCGATGGGTGACTGATCGATATCAATCAGCCTGTCAATCAGTTCTACACCTTCAATCGATTCATGAGATCCCCAAACACCATGTGATCCATAAATGCGGTTCATCAAGATGGGAAACAGCGTCTCCTGGATCAACGTGGATTTACCGGATCCAGAAACTCCTGTTACAGCAACAAACAGTCCCAACGGTACTTTAAGGTTTACATTCTTGAGATTATGCTGACTTGCAGCAGTGATCTGGAGGAACTTGCCGGTATGAACACGCCGTTCAGCTGGTACTGGAATGCCTCTCTTGCCGCTGAGATACTGTCCAGTAATCGATTCCTTATTTCTCGAGACCTGCTTGGGTGTACCCTTGGCTACCAGATGCCCACCATGCTCACCCGCTCCTGGTCCAATATCTATTAGCCAGTCAGCAGCTTCCATTGTCTCCTGATCATGTTCAACAACCAGGATGGTGTTACCCAGATCCCTCAGACGTAATAGTGTCTCGATAAGTTTGCTGTTATCTCGTTGATGCAGTCCTATCGAGGGTTCGTCCAGTATGTACAAAACACCCATCAGCCCCGATCCAATTTGTGTAGCCAGTCGAATCCTCTGCGCCTCACCCCCTGAGAGTGATCGGGCAGATCGGTCAAGCGTCAGATATCCCAATCCAACATTCACAAGGAATCCCAGACGTGCCCTAATCTCTTTGATGATCTGTTTTCCAATCATCAGCTCACGGTCTGTAAGGGTTAGGGCATTAAAAAACTTCGCTGTATTCTCCAGCGAAAGTGCACACAGATCCGAGATGTTCTCACCACCCACAAGCACTGAAAGGGCTTCGGGTTTAAGTCTTTTCCCTTTGCAGGAGGGACATGGACGCTCACTCTGATACTGCTCGATCTCCTCACGAATCATATCGGAGGAAGTCTCTTCCAGCTTTCGCTCCAGCATTGGAATAACACCGATAAAAGATGTATCGAATCTGCGCGTTTTTCCCCACTTGCTCCTTACCTGCATGGTTACATTTTTGGATATTCCATACATTAACGAGTTGATCTTGGCGGGACTAACCTGATTAAGGGGCGTATCCATCTCGAATCCTAATGTTGTAACAGCTGCCTCAATGAGCGGTCGCAGGTATTCGTGCACACCTCCACTATTTCCCGCCTTGGGAGTGAATGGTCTAAGTGCTCCCTGATTAATGGAAAGAGAGCGATTTGGCGCAATCAGTGTGGGATCAAACTCCTTCATGAAACCTAAACCATGGCATTCGGCACAGGCACCAAAGGGTGAGTTGAAAGAAAAAAGTCGAGGTTCGATCTCATCAAATGAAAAACCGCTTTCAGATGACGAGAAGTTTTCTGTGAACGATAACTCGTATGGTGTCTCCCCATCTGGCTCTGTCACAAGTAAGAGAGCAACTCCTTTTCCTCGTTTGAGAGCCTGTTCCAGAGAGTCTGCCACACGGCTTCTTATGCCTTCTTTGATAACTACACGATCCATAATGCACTCAATGGTGTGCTGTTTATATCGTTCGAGGGTGGGAATCTCCTCACTTAAATCTAGAAACTCGCCATCTACACGTACGCGCACGTATCCATCTTTCAGCAGATCTTCCAGCTCTTTTCTGTATTCACCTTTACGTCCGCGAACAAGAGGAGCTAGAATCTGGACCCTGCTTCCCTGCTTCAAGCCAAGCACTGTATCTACCATCTGTTCAATAGACTGTTTGGTTAGGGGTAGTCCGGTAAGAGGATCATGTGGAATGCCTACTCTGGCATACAGCAGGCGTAAATAGTCATAAATTTCTGTAACGGTTCCGACTGTGGACCTTGGATTTTTACTTGTTGATTTCTGATCGATAGAGACTGCTGGACTTAGCCCATCTATTTGATCAACATCTGGCTTGTCATGCAAACCCAAAAACTGTCTGGCATAGGAAGACAGACTCTCAACGTAACGCCGCTGACCTTCCGCATAGATGGTGTCGAAAGCAAGTGAAGATTTGCCAGAACCGCTTAACCCTGTGATGACTACAAGTTTATCTCTTGGAATATCGATGTCTATGTTTTTGAGGTTATTTTGTCTGGCCCCTCGGATCCTGATCAAATCCCTGTTGGAAGCGGTCGTTTTACTTTTCGTGGTAGGTTCAGAGCTGCTAAGAATTGCATCCTCAATAACTGCATAACCACCTTTAGGTTCCTTCACAACTCCTTTGGCCATTACCACCTCCAAATTAATCCATGTCCTAAACGATAACTAGACAGAATTCTAGCATATATCATTCAATAAATCAAGTAGACACTGAAGTTAATTTACGCATGGAATGTCCAAATTGTAACTGTTAAGATGCGATATATGTAATCGTATTACAACGTTAGGTTTGTGAGTAGCAGAATCGGAAGAGAAAGCATATTTTATATTTTCAAATTATCCAAATGCATAGTTTTGCGCTAATATGCCATAGGAGTGGTTACACTATATAACATCAGACAGCATGGAGTGTATCACTACCTGATTTCTGCCCTGGGTTTTTGCGGAATACATGGCTTTATCTGCTAACTCTATGAACTGCTGTGGGTTAGTAATTTCAGGTATCAGAGAGGCTACTCCCACAGAGATGGTGATGCCTCTTAACTCCCAGTTGTGTTCTTCGATGGCAACACGAAGACGTTCTGCTAACAATGCCCCATTCCTTGATTCAGTCTCGGGAAGAATAACTACAAACTCCTCGCCGCCGTATCGAGCAATGTAATCTGAACTTCTCAGGCATTGTGTGAGAATGGATGCGACAGATTTTAAAACCTGATCGCCAGCTGGATGTCCATACGTGTCGTTGTACAGCTTAAATTTATCTACGTCCATCAAAAGCAAAGTTAATGGATGATTGTGTCTCAAGCTTCTTTCAAACTCCACACGCAGATGTTCCTGAAATGATCTGTGGTTCTTTAAGCCAGTCAAACCATCGGTGGATGCTAACGCAGCCAGCTGCCGGTTAGAGTCCTCCAGCTTCTGGTAGGCTATCTGAAGCTCCAGTTTTTGAGCTTCTAATTCCATCGTCTGTTTATTAACAATTGTTAGCTGCTGTTCAATTGTTTGATTCATTCTAACAAGATTCGAGTTTGCATCCTCCAGCCATACGTTTGCCTTCTCTGCTCTTGATTCAGACTGTTTCCTTTCAGTGATGTCCATCACAGTGCCTATTATTCGATCTATCACACCATTCTTGTTAACTTCTGGCCGGCATACTGCAAAAACGTAGTGTATAGACCCATCTGGCCATTCGATGGAGTATTCAAGCTGGGCTGGTTTCCTCGAAACTTCTGCAAGTTGTACCATTCCAATAACTGCGCCTCTATCTGACTCGGGCACGCGGTAAAGGTAACCATCGGGTGCAGTTGATGCTGTCTGGTAAGCATATCCATACAGCCGGAAAAGCTGCTCCGACCAGACGGTTTCGTTTGTAGTGAGATTATGCTCCCAACTTCCCATCTGCGCGAGTTCCTGCGCCTGGCGAAGAAGAAGCTCCTTGCGCTGTAGCTCCTCTTCTGCCAAAACCTGCTCAGTTATGTCCTGCATCTGACCAAGAAGCTGCTGCGGAGTGCCATCCAGCTCAAAAGCGGCTGCAATTGTCAGGAAAGCCCACACAATATGCCCATCTTTATGAATGTACCTTTTACGCCTTTTAAACGGGGTCCAGTCATTTGTCTCAAACGCATTCTGCATCCAATTAGCTATCAGCTCAATATCCTCCGGCGGAGTATATGTTGAATAGTTGGTGCAAACAAGCTCCTCTCTTGTGTATCCAAGCATCTCAGCAAAAGCCTGATTAACCTGAATCCATTTTCCATTCATATCCGATATTGTCATGCCAATTGCAGCATCTTCAAATGAGTGGCGGAATCGTTCTTCACTTCTGCGCAGCTCCTCTTCTCTGGCCTTCCTCTCTGTTAGGTCATGCCACACATCCAGCAGCATCTGTTTAGCATTGAGTGTTACAACGGTGAGAGATACTTCCACAGGGAAGGTATTGCCTTCAAAGTCCAATCGAATCCATTCAAATCTATGGTGTCCATTCTCATAGGCTATTTGCACCATCTGCTTTCCCTTTTCCTCTGAACTCAAGCCATCTGGCTGATAGACAGGAGATAGGGACGCAGGATTCGTACTTAATAGCCTGCTCTTGTCATCACACCGCATCATTCTCAAGGCCGCAAGATTACAATCCACAATTCCATTCTCATCAAAAAGAAGATGTGCATCCGATGACTGTTCAAATAGCAGTTTGAACTTCTGTTCATTTGCATACTCTTCAGTTCGATCAGACATAATCCAGATTTCACCCATCTCATCCGAATACACTGAAAATTCAACCATCTTAATGGTGCTATTTTTAGTTTTTATGGCTACCACTCCCTTATCCGGGAATCCTAACTCTTTAGTTTGGTAGTACCATCTCTTCATCTCATCCGCTTTTTCACCGTATAATGCAAGTAACCAGGAATCGAAGGTTGTAAGCTCTGTCCGGTTATAACCTGTCATCTCCTCTGCAGCGCGATTCATAAAAGTTGTCTCACCATACAGATAGACTGAACTGGTTGGCAGGGTTTCAACCATCAGCTTCATGCGGTTTATGATGGATTGCCTCAGTTTAGCAGGGTGCCATTTCAGGCGATAATATGCATATCCGGCAGTTATATATACAAAGAGGGTAATGGTAGCCAGAACAGAGATGAAATTTATTTCTGATTCCTCCTGTTTTAGCTTATTCAAATCTGAGTTGTTAACTTTAATCCATTCTCGCGGTATTATTTTTTGGGATGCAGTAATGTGATGAAGATGAACAGATGTTTGCTGCTGCAGCAAAAGCTCTAAATGCAGGATGATTGCGGGAAACAGGCCAAACACAATGCAGGGTATTACCAGATTCAGGAATCCTTTAGGTGTTTTCATTTTAGATATAATTTCACGGTTCGATTTGCTTTTCTGTTGAATTCTCAATACAAATCTCCTTCGTGGGATTATTATTGACTTTCGTGTTGTATCATATTCATAAGCACTTGGTGGCATATTAGGCAGAGAGAGTGACTGTTAGTTACATTGTGCACAAGTTATCGGATAGATAGTGAAAATACTTGATAGTATGCTCAGTAATCTTAATTGTAATAGGTGAAACAACCCATAACAAAACAGCGCTCGGCTGTGTTAGAAAGAGTAGTGGATGCTAGATCATGTAGTAATTAGAGGCTTACAGTTTTATGGATACCATGGGGTCAGTACCGCAGAAAAGGAGCTTGGCCACAGGTTTACAGCAGATCTCACCATGTTTGTGGATACTACGGAAGCAGCTAAGACTGATGACATTACTAAAACGGTGGATTACTCTGAAGTGGCACGCACAGTGGTTAAAATGGGGAAAACGCTAAAGTTTAACCTGGTGGAGACACTCGCGAATCAAATTGCTCACAAAATATTAACCGAGCATCCAAGGGTGGAGAAGATACATCTTCGTATCGAAAAAATTCTGCCTAGCCTGGATTTAACAATAGACAGAGTAGGAGTTGAGGTGGTTCGAGAAAGAGACCAACTGTAAGAATACAACCACCTCTAGCTCATGATAGCTTACTTTGGTGTGGACGCTGTTGTTTCTGGCAATACACGCTTTATAGGAATGTTCGCAGTGAGTGCCACACTTCCATCAGCCTTCTCAAGGTTGAGATCCAGTGCACTCTCGTCGATTTCCAGATAACGTGATACCACCTGCAAAATATCCTTGCGCATCTGCTCAAGAATATGCCCTGGTATACTTGCTCTGTCCTGCATGAGAACTAATTTTAATCGATCTTTAGCTACGGATTTGGCACTTTTGTCCTTGCTAAAAATACGTTCGATAAAACTGGTTATAGCCATAATGTCTCTCCTCCCCACCCTTAAAATCTATTTGCGAGCTGAGAATATCTTCCTCAGTTTGTCCATAAAACCTGTTTTCTCTTCAAGATCCATAAATGGCACCTGTTCACCTTTAAGTCGCAGAGCAATATTACGGTATGCCTGACCAGCCAAGCTTTCAAGATTGAGAGAGGCAGGCTCACCCCTGTTAGCAGATGTAATTATGCTCTCATCATCTGGAACAATGCCCAACAGATGCACACCACTTCCTAATACTTCCTGCACATCCTCCACACCTAGCATCTCCATGCTCTTTACCATTTTAACTCTTAGCCTGTTCACTATAAGCATAGGATCTCTCAGGTCTTGTGCTTCGAGTAATCCGATGATTCGATCTGCATCACGTACCGATGCCATCTCGGGATTGGTGACAACAATTGCTTCATTGGCTCCAGCGGTCGCATTCACAAAGCCCTGTTCTATGCCCGCAGGACAGTCTATAAGGATAAATGTAAATCCTTCCTCTTTAAGGTCGGTAATCACCTGTTTCATCTGTGCTGGGGTAACAGCGCTTTTGTCCCTTGTTTGGGCGGCTGGAAGCAAAGCAAGGTTTTGATTTCTTTTATCGCGAATGAGAGCCTGGCGCAGCTTAGCCCGCCCCTCAACCACATCCACAATATCATATACAATCCGGTTTTCCAAGCCGAGGGCGAGGTCAAGATTACGCAGACCAATATCGGCATCCATTAGTGCGACCTTCTCACCCAAGCCTGCTAGCGCCATACCTACATTGGCAGTGGTTGTGGTTTTACCAACTCCACCCTTTCCAGATGTTACAACAATTACGCGTGATGTTTCAGACATATAAGTCGGCTACTCTCCTCTCAAACTCGGTAGATATCATTCCTGATTAAGCAGGAAATACCTGTATAGAACCATTTTCTATTCTGGCTATTTCCGGACGGCGGGCATCTTTAGCATTATTTTCTGGAGATCGAGCCATCTGTGAAGCTATTCTGATCTGCTGTGGCCGCATACTCCCTGCAATAATCTTGCAGGTTTCATCTCCCTGACAACCAGCATGAGCCAAACCTCTCAATGTACCAAACACCATTATGTCACCCACAGCTATCACTTCTCCGCCACTGTTGAGGTCACCACAAACAACGACATGCCCTCCATGAACCACTCTCTGACCAGATCTGATTGTGGTGGGAATATAGAGAGCATTGCTTCCTGCATTTGGAGAAGTAACGGACGATTCCACTTTGGAACCTGGAGGCAGCATGTAGTTCGTAATGTTGAGCTGCTTCGCCGCGGCCTGTGTAAGTCTGTCGGTACCAACGACCGCAAGCATTAACAGGCCAAAATTTTTATCTAACATCTCTGATAGCATTCGAAGCTGGTCGGCATCAACTGGCCGGTTCGAAAGATCAACTGTTACGACCGCACCCCTTCCCAAAAATGTACTTTTATTAGCTTCCAGGCACCCGGTTACCCTTGCTGCAGCATCATCCCATTCCAGTTCAGGCGGCACAGTAAGGAGTAACTCCATTAAAAGCCCATTATGCCATGGCATCAGTTCAACCTGTTGCAAACCGTTCCTCCAGCTAGATAATTTCTCATCATTTGAAATTCACACTCAGGCAGATGTACCAGGAAAACATACCCGGCATATTGAGTGCTAAACACTAAGTGGCACGATTATAATACATCATAATGGACTATTTGAGTGATTATACTCTTGATGAGCGGGAAGATTCGGTAAAATAGATCAATTTGAAGCAAATCCACTGTTCTTATTCTTCAACTGCTCGTGTAGATGACTTTCGGTTAAGCAAAACAGCTAATGCATATCAAAGGGACAAACGATGATATTCATTCCTTATGCAATTTTTTTCCTTTGACAGATCATTTAATCTCTCAAAAAAGTGAACTACCTCACTGGATGATTTCAAGCTGTGCTTCTCCGCCAGCGCTGCTAATCCCCTGAATGCCATTATGGTATAATTATAATACAGAACGATTTAAATTGTTACCAGATACTAGCGAAAGAGTGAGGTGTCGAAATGCAAGAAGGAATTCATCCAGACTATAAAACGTCTCAGGTAGTTTGTCAATGTGGAAATACCTTTCAGACACGATCCACAAAAGAGATGATTAGAATTGAAATCTGTTCCCAGTGTCATCCTTTTTATACTGGAAAGCAGAAGCTGCTTGATACAGAGGGTCGCGTAGAAAAGTTCATGCAAAAATACAAGATCAAGTCCAAATAGGTACACGCTTGATCCTGATGTTTAAGGGCACATCTCATTGGGATGTGCCCTTAATTTTTATAGGAGTGAATGAGTGACAGCTACAGAGGCAGAAAGTTTACAAGACCTTCAACAGTATGGCGGACAGGCTGTTATTGAAGGCGTGATGATGCGGAGTTTGCACTACTATGCGGTAGCTTGCCGAAAACCCGATGGTGAAATAGTAACCCACTGTGAGCATGTGGACCACACTCTGCTGAAACGATTTAAATGGCTTAACTTCCCATTTGGGCGTGGTACTCTGGGATTGCTGGATGCAATGATTCTTGGAGCTAAGGCGCTTCAGTATGCATCCAATGTACAGATCCCACAGAACCAGAACGAAAAGGATAGTGCCACTCGAATTAGTGAAATTGCTGTAGGAAGTACACTCGTTGTAAGCCTGATAATAGCTGTAATCATTTTCAAACTGGTTCCTACCCTCATCACTTACTTTCTGCACAAACATGGCTTCATAGCCCAGAATACTTCGGGACACATGCTTAATCTTATAGACGGGTTAATCAGAATCACATTCTTTTTTGGATATATATTTCTCATATCCAGAATAGAGAACATCAAGAGGGTGTTTATGTACCATGGTGCAGAACACAAAGCCATTAATACCCTTGAAGCCAGAAAGCCTCTGGATACCGTTCATACTATGAAAGCATCCAGAATTCATCCCAGGTGCGGTACCAGCTTCATATTTGTGGTGCTGCTACTGGATCTGATTGCTGTAGTTATTCTCCCACGCCCTGAAAACATTCTGCTCCGATTTTTGCTGCAGGTAGCTGTTGTACCATTTGTTGCTGGAATTGCTTACGAAGCTATCAAGTTAGCTGGCAAATACAGAAAAAATCCGCTCGTGATGGCTGTCTTTGCACCCGGCATGGCAACCCAGTATCTTACCACTCGAGAGCCCGATCTTGATCAGGTTGAAGTTGCAATAGCAGCTCTAAAGGAAGTACGAACAGCTGAAGCAGCCTACAAAAAGGGACTCGGCAGTGAAACATCAACCGAGAATGCGAATATAGTTGTTACCGGGTAATCTGCGCACCATCCCTCGCAGTTCCAGAAGAGTCATCTCCATTCCTGTAGTTGTAGCAGAGAGTGACGCCTCTTGTGCTATCTGATCGATATGCCTTGGTGTGAGTGACATCGCTTTAATGAGCAGTGTCTGATTCTCGTTCAACCCGGCTGGCAGCACTGCATTTGGTTCCAACTCAGTCAAATCCATCGCCGTCTGAATAGGAGCAGCTACAAACGCTCCAATCGCATGGAGAATATCATCAATACCGGTCACAAGCTGGGCACCTTCCTTAATTAGCTCATTACAGCCGCTGCTGGATGGGCGATCAATGTTCCCGGGAACAGCCATCACAGTTCTTCCCTGCTCTGCTGCGAATCTGGCGGTGATGAGTGCACCACTGGAAGGGGAAGCTTCTATGACCAGTGTAGCCTGTGATATGGCACTGATCAGTCTGTTACGCGCAGGAAACCTCCAGGTTTCCGGTTGAGTACTGGGAGGATACTCTGAAAGAATGGTTCCGTTTGCGGCTATAGTTTCAAATAATAACCGGTTCTCCCTCGGATAAGCTACATCGGGTCCGCAACCCAGGATTGCAATTGTCCGACCACCTCCCAGCATCGCCCCCCTATGAGCAGCGGTGTCGATCCCAAGTGCACCACCACTCACCACACTGATACCCTTTTCAGCGAGCTCCTTGCTGAGCTTTTCGGCGACTGATTTACCGTAGCTTGTTGCGTGTCTCGAGCCAACGATTGCTATGCCAAATCGGTCTGTCTCTTTTAGTGGTCCTCGTAAAAACAGAAGGGGAGGAGAATCTGGCATCTCTCGTAAACCTTCAGGATATTCATCGTCATAATAGTGAAGCAGGGCAGTGTCAGATCGCTCCATCCATTCCATCTGTTCACGTGAAGCTTCGTAGGAAGGATCTTTGAGTTTTGCCAGGTGTCTTTCCTGCAGTCCTATAACGCTATCTAATAGCTCAGAATCATCCTGAAATAATCTGCATGGTTCCTCTCTGGCACATGTTAACAGTGCCATTAAAAGTCGAGGTCTTAACTGCATGTTTGCGAGCCTAATTAGACAAAGTTGTTCTGAAAGATCCATAAATGTGGTTCCAAAAGGAGGGCGCTGTGGATATCCACAGCGCCCCTGTCAAGAGCATACCAGTAGTCCAATTGAGGTTATTTAACCTCCAACTAGTCCTCCACCACCTTTTCCACCTCCCATGCCAGGATACCCCCCTCTTCTCTGGTTGCCGCTGTTCTGAACTGTATCCTCAGCCGGGTAGGCATCTCCAACTGTAAATATCCAGGAATAGGTTGTGCTGTTTCCTTTCCAGTCTGTAGCTGTAATGGTAATCGTGTGGTGCCCATCTGTGAGTTCGTTTGCAGTACCGGTGCTTGTCTGCACAAGAGTATAGGTTAACATCCCTGTATCTTTATGAAACAGAAACCCAAGCTTTTTAGCGACGGCTAACGAGTTCGGTCTCATCGCTACCGCATTTCCATCAAGAGACAGGTGAATCATTTTCGGATTCAGCCCACAGCCCTGATCAGATATTTTCGCAGTGATCACAAACGGCTCATCTCCGCTGGTGTACTGACCAGGACGAGGCATGATGGGTGTGATGCTGGGCGGAAGTGAATCCTGAACGCTATTACTAAATGTTGTTAGCGAGCCGTCATTAGTAGTCACCAGCAGCTTGGTGCCAGCCACCACAGGGGGCACATTTATGCTGTTGTATACAGGAACATGTCTGGGGTCTATGGATGTCGGAGCTATGGAGTAGTCCCACATAAGTTTTCCGGTCGATCGGTCGATTGCGTAAACCCCTCCGGCTGTGGATCCCGCAATCAGGATGTTGCCAGCAACCACAGGAGCCGCCGTAACAGGGTAGTCCAGGATAGCAGGCTCTTTCCATACCAGCTGGTGTGCAATATTCAGTGCAAAAATAGCCGGCAGCGATGTTGTGATATATACGCTGCCATCTGGAGCAACCCCAGGAGGGGCTGTTAAAGTATTTCTGGTACGCATAATCCAGGTTTCTACCCCATCTGTGGAGTAGGAGCAGATTACCTGACCATCGGCAACATAGATCTGGTTGTGTTCAATCACCGGGGTCACGTTACTACCGCCGCCAGGCAGCCTTACGGACCATTGCTGCGTTGCATCAGCAGCAGTGAAGGCATGCAGTTCGTTGTTGTTGGTCACAAAATAGAGCACACCATGAGACTGTGCCATGTTGCCCATGAGTCCCACATTGGTATTGATTCCCTTACCCCACACCCCGGGGAGTGGCTGACCATCCGCCTGGTTAATGCCATAGAGCTTGCCATCGCTTCCACCAAAGTAGACGCTGTTTCCTATAGCCACCGGAGCCGTTATCACACCTCCATTGAGCAGCTTGAATGGTGGAAATTTAAGTGCACCTGTTTTTACATCCAGGGTATACAGACCTGCTCCAGTTGGAACATAGACGTTTCCCTCTGACACGATTGGAGTAGCTAGAACGTCCTGGGGTAGATCTGCACCATCAGGGTATTCCCATAATTTTGCACCAGAATGGAGGCTCAAACCATAAATCCGCTTGCCAGCAGGGAATACCACAACGTTCCCATCTACCACCGATCCGGCAAGACCGCCAGGCATTGGCTCACCTGTATACTTCCAGTCGACAGCCATAGGTGCAGAAATCGTTTCCGTTGCGGCTGGACCATCAGCTTGAGATGCCGTCAATGGCATCAGCAGCAGTAAAGCAGCAGCACATAGTATCATCTGTGGATTACAACGGTGTTGCACATCAGATTTCACGGAGAATAGTCTTGACTTCATTCAGGAAACCCCTTCAACTCTTCGAGGTATGATAAAGAATACAAACTGCTGAGAGTTATACAGCCTGTACGACCGTGTCTCACTATTATAGACTACTTGAGACCGTTTGTAAATAGACTCATCTTACAGCATTTTTAACTGTAGAAGTTGTGTTGGGTATCTCAGTATGCACCACAGTTTACAATTATGCATAACATTGTTGTAAGAATATCTATTCCTGAATGGTTTACAGGATTGCACTATTATGCTGGATGCAATATATTCTAAGGTTTTCATTCATACTGAAATGGATGCTGAAAGCAACTTTGGAAATACCCCAACGTGTTAAAAGGAATTTGAATGGATATTTCAGTGATTGGTGCAGGTGGAGCAATTGGAAGAGAAATAGTAGCCCAGATTGTATCCAGCCGAGTCCTGAGACCAACTGAGAGATTACAGCTAGTGGGGAATGCAACCGGATCCTCAGCCAGATCGCTTTATGGATTTCGATCCGATCTTACCGATGCGTATGCAGAATCAGCACCACAAATTGATATAGGATTGTGTCCAGAAGATGTTGTAGGTGATTTAATAGTTTTTGTTGCAGGTGCAACTCTCGATGAAAAAACTCTGAGCCGTGATAATTTGGCATCAATTAACCGGGATATATTCGAAAAATATGCTAGCGGGCTTTCGAAACACGGGCATGGACATGAGATTGTACTGGTCGTTACCAACCCGGTTGAGCTTGGCGTTTCAATTTTTGCCGAGGCTCTGGGCTATAAGCGTGTAATCGGTATTGGTGCCTATTCTGACACCTTGCGGTTCAGACGGGAAATCGCTTACGATCTGGGAATGCCGCGCCAAATGGTAGCAGGGTACGTTGTGGGTGAGCATGGAGATAATATGGTGCCACTCTGGAGTAGTGTGCGCATATATGGGTTCACACAGGAAGAGACGGAACAGGTAGTTATGAGCATGCAGGGTAAAGATCACATGCTAAGTTTTGCGAAAAGGTTAAGCCAGATGCGCAGTACCCTGCACACAGTTATGACACAGGATACCCGTGTTGCATTCGATGAGATAGACCAGCTGCCTCCTGATATACGGGTAGTTCTTCGCCCCCACATCACCCAGCAGAGTGGTTCCCGCACTGTTATGGCAACATCAAATGTGACTGTAGACATGACACGTCAAATTGTAGGGGGACATGAAATGAGCGTTGCTGGCCAGGTGCTGCTGGAGAACACAGGCTTTTGCGGCACCAAAGGCATATTCGGTGTACCCATCATACTATCCAGTCAGGGTGTCATGAGGATAATCAATCCCCCAGTAACTGAGCTGGAGCGAAAAGCTATCCTTCAGGCTTCCAAAACAATCCAGGCGAAAATTGCTAAATGGAGATCACAATGATGTCCCGGTGGATGTATATCATCAAAGCAAAAAATCGTCCTGGAGCGCTGGCTGCAATCACTGCTCAATTTGGGCACCGAGGAGTATCCATCGATAGAGTCTCTACCTATGAAATCCCTGGAACTGAACAAAATTTTGGGTTAGTGGTTCTCATCTTCAAAGCAGAGGCGGTAAAAAAATCTCACATGAGCAGACTTCTATCAAGACTGGATGCCGTAACACTCATGCTGGAAGAGCCCTATGAGGATGAGGAGAGATGTAAAGGTGTGCTGTTGAACCTGATGATGAACGAACAGAGTGTAAGTATGGAATCGAATGACAAACTGCGTTTTCACATGCTGAACTGTAATAATATGGATGTGACGTACCTAATGATAGGAAGCCAGGAAGAACTTGACAAGAAAACACTGGAATTTTCACAAAGAGGTACCTTAAACTCCAGAATAAAGTTAAGCTTCTAGGATTTAATGAACTGGAATGACCGAGATGGAGAACGGACTGTCCCAACTCAAGTAATAATACTAAAGTCATTTATCGTAGTAAATAATAGAATGAACCAAGAAATTATGTCTTATGCAGGCAAAAATAAGTGCTAATACGTAATATATATAGAGTATGGTGTAATTTGTTTGACTCCTGAAGGTGAATGTGATAAAATAACTATACTTCCGTTGTTTGCCCCCTTATGAACATATCAGTTTTGTCCGACAGTATTAATAAGTATATCAGCCCCAATCTTGTAAGGGAGATCTATCTGTGTTGAGGTTCACAAAGCTTTTTACCGTGTTAGTTATTATAATATTCACAGCTTTAACTGTGAATATAGGCTATTGTGACAGCTCCTCTACAGGAGCATTTCAGGACGTTCCACCGCATAATCATGCTTATAGCGAAATGGAATCTCTACAGAAGAACAATCTCCTTGTTGGATACAGTAAAACTGCTTTCAATGGCAAGCCTCTACTTTCCAGATATATGTTTGGAGTTGCACTCCATGGCGCACTCGACAGACTGCCATTGCCAGCCGAGATATCGGATGGAAGCAAATCTGTAACCACTGACGAGTTATCCACACTTAAACTTCTCATAGAGCAGTTCGGTCCAGAGCTGGAGATGCTCGGCGATAACACTTCGGAAGCACTGGCGAACATCAGAGAGCTAGGAAAAGCTGAGGCTGAGTGGAATTCAAATGCTGCATCCAGAAATTTCGGAATAAAGCTAGTATCACTATCTCCATTCGACGATACCATGAACGCCATCCAGCTTGAAACCAGTCAGCCTTCAGTGCCCACACCCACCAGGAATGCCAGGATGGCGCCAGCAATACCTTCAAATTTGTCCAGTTATGCTCTCGTGCCTTCATACCTGTCACCTGATCAGGAAGCATTGGAGATGACGCTGCCATTCGGAGATTCCGGACACCTTGCTCTATCTCTAAGCCACTCTTCCCTCTACATGGGTAACTCGCTGGATGGAGTAACAAATCTGGAATATGGGACAGCAATCTCCATTAATCCCATTGGTCACCTGAATGTTGGTGCAGGAGCGAAGCAGAGTATAGTGAGCAACAGCATTCTCGGTGCACAAGGTTCAAACAGCAATGTTTATCAGGTGCATGTGGCATATGTTAGCGGTGGGTCAAAAGCTACCGTCGGTTACCAGGTTCTTAGCTCTCTATCTGCTCCGGGCACACTTAATTCTACCCAGCAGCTACAGGGACCATACACCAGACTAATGCTGCATTTAGGTAACCTTCGAAGTTACCTCGGAGGTGATCTCTTCCTTGCGAACTCTAACCAGGATAGCATCACCCCAGGAAACATATATAGAGGTGAAGCAGGGTTAGAATGGAAACTGTCTTCTTCTCTTAGCCTGAGTGCAAACTACCAGCTCTATGATTACTCAATGAGTGCACTTGGACACACACCACTAGATCAATACCTCACCCTTGGCGCGGGAGTGAATATCACCAGAAATGCCAGCCTCAGCCTGGCTTATGAACTCTCACCGGGCAGCTTGCAGTCATCGTCGCTGGCACCACAAGGCAATTCCAGCGTATTTACCACACAGCTTTCCGTACATTTCTAGCAGAACATCATGTCTGGATTGATTAGTGATGACCTCGGATTACATCCTGCAAACACTGCTGAAATCGTAAAATAGCTGGATATCTGTGTATTTCATACATGTTTGGAGAAGCACCTGCATTTCCCCAATCCTCAGTAAATGCTATCTTGTAGCCGGCTTTCCAAACATCCTCCGCTACCCTCATTGAATACACATCACACGGATATACAAATGCATAAACTGGTGTCCCCAAATGCAGCTCGATCGAATGTCGTGACACGTCTAGTTCCCGTGTGATCCGCGCGTTATTCAGAAGGCGGATGTTCTCCGGATGAGATGCTGTTAAGCTTTGCACCAGTGCCAAACCACTATCCTGCATCTGTTTTAATTGCTGCCATGTGTTATGTCTTTTGGAAGTTGTTACTCCTACATAAGCAGTATGCACAAAGAGTGTAAACGGATAGTGATACTTCTCGAGAACGGGAAATGCATTGCGAAAAATACCTTGATTATTGTCATCAAAGCAGAGCATCAAGGGCCTGGATGGTAAGGCGGTTCCTTTGGTAAGATGAGCCAGCAGTTGAGGCAGTGTAATAATATGGAACCCATCTTTATGAATTTCAGCGATCTGGGATTTAAACGTAGAAGTTAGAGTGTCGAACCATACTGTTTTGTACCCCACTACATCGTGCCATACAAGCACAGCTGTATAAGGATGTGCAGCTTGTGGCACGGGACGTGGTATAGTTTGGTGCATAGAGCTTGCTCTGGCTAATACTGGTAGTAGTGACATTCCAAGCAGGAATCCAGTTTTCTTGCGCCTATTCACTTCGATTCCCCCTCAACAGGAATCATTTTATGAATCCCCCTTCCACTTGAGCCTGTCTTAGGTGCATATTTTTTGACAGTGGAACTGAGACCTGTCCAGTGGGGATTGAACCCGTATTTTCTCATCTCTGCATAAGCTTTAGGATAACTCCATCCCTGAAACTTTTCCCGATATATTCCAACCAGACAACCAGTTCGATCTGCACCATGCTGACAATGAACATAGATTCGGTATGCATTGGGAGACTGTACCAACGCGATCCACTCTTTCTGCTCCTTAAGAGTTGGTGGATCCCCACTCATTGGGTAATTGATCGATTTCATACCGAGCTTTTCAACTTCCTTACGCTCCGCGGCCACATGCATTGGTGCGATTCGTAAATCTACAACTGTCTTCACGCCAGCCTTCTTTAGCTCTTCCAGTCCTTTCAATGTCGGAGCACCGCCTCTCAATAAGAACGGAGTTACTATATGGAAATTTGGTACATCTTTTGGAGTGATATCAGGTGCGGGCCAGCTATGATGCATTGCTGTTGGAATGAGATGTGCTCCAATCTGTAATGGCATCTTGTGGGAGGCAGGTGAGATATTAGACGCTGTAGTACTATGGCTGCATCCAGCTAAAGCAATAGGGATTGTTACAAGTAGAAGTGAAATACTGCGATTTGAATACTTTTGTTTCATGGTATGGTTACATCCTGATCTATTTTAAATAGTACTTTTCCGGTATCAGTTTCGGGTAAGGAATAATTCCTGCGGTCTACTGGAAATGAACCTGCAAAACCAGACCTAACTACCTGAATTACTCAGTTGCAGTTAGCTTCTGCTGAAACTAGAATACCTGCTTTGTTTGAAAATGGGTGTTTCTCACCTCACTATCTGGCATTCTTTGATAAATCTAAGTTTCAAGGGTTTAGACAAACAAACCATTCAGGTTGTAATTTTTTCATAAGTTATATGCGATAACATCTTTCGACTAATGCATGGTTTTCGCTGAAGGAGCATGACAAAACACGGGAGCATCGTATTTAAAATGTACCGTTCTGGACCAGCTAAACTCGTAACCTAACATGACTCTGAGTTTCAATCTTCATATAAATGCCTGATGAGCGTAACACTCATCAGGCATAATCGTAAGCGGTGGGATTGGGTGGTATCTTAGGAGCTGTTCTTTGCTCTTTCCAGATAGTTCAACCTGAGATCATTCAACCTCCGCTGCATTTCCCGCACTTCAGCCGCCTCCAGTTCAGATGTAGCCTTCCCAAGGAAGAAAGCCATACTATCGATTGCCAGTTGTGCATGAGCCAGATTAGCTTCCTGTTGACCGGTTGAGTAGTTGGCGATCAATCCCAGCGCCACTCTCGCCTGTCCATCGAAAAGAGGAATCATGAGAGTGGCCATTTGAACAGGATTAAGCTGCATTGCAGCCATTGAGAGAAGCATCATTGGATCTGGCAGATTGCCACCAGTAGAATCCCCATTTGCTTCGCCCTCTTTCTCAGTTTCAATAGCCTCTTCTGTTTCGGTTGCTTCAACCCTATCACCCTCTTCAGGGATGGTAGTCTCTTCTGGTTCTGAGTGAGCAGTCCGTTTGTCACTTACAGAAAACCTGGTAGTCTCTTCTTCAGCCATAATCTTCTCCTTGGATGTAGTAACATAGACTACAATGTGGTAATCTCACACTATAAGAATACCCTCTTCCACATGTTTGAGAAAAGAAGGAGTGAACATGCAGATCTCTGAAACAGCCTGTGAATTTGCACAAATGATTGACCATGCTCTACTTCATCCAACCCTTACCGAAGCTGATATTCTGATGAGCATTCAATCAGTGAGTATATGGCCTTTAGCGGCTGTTTGTGTGAAACCTTCTTATGTTTCACTGGTGGTGAATTCTCTTTGCGACACCAACATTGAAACGTGCACCGTAATCGGTTTTCCTCATGGAAGTAATGCAACATCGGTGAAACTGTTTGAAACTGAGACCGCCCTAAGCCAGGGTGCTTCAGAAATTGATATGGTGGTTAATATTGGAAGAGTGCTGGGTGACGAATGGAGCACTGTTGAGGATGAAATTGCCTGCATACTGGATTCTGTGAGACAGGCAGGTGCTCTGCTTAAAGTGATATTCGAGAACGATTATCTACCCGACGACAATTATATAATCAGGTTGTGCGAGATATGCAGTGTACTCGAAGTTGATTATGTCAAAACATCCACTGGTTTTGGCTACGTTCAGCAGGAAAATGGCATGGCTAGAACCTATGGAGCATCAAAACATCATCTGGAATTAATGCGCCATCACACTGCCAGCCATATTGGAATTAAAGCCAGCGGTGGTATTAAAAGCTTGTCAGACATGAAGAGCTGCATTGCTGCGGGCGCAACACGAATCGGTACATCTTCTACAGTCAATATACTGAACGAGATAAGTGCATGATAACAGTTATTGGAAGCGCCAACCAGGATATCATCATGCAGCTTTCTCACCTGCCACTTCCTGGCGAGACAGTTGGAGAGGGACTGCTATCATATGCGAACGGCGGCAAAGGAGCCAACCAGGCTGTGGCAGCGTCCAGGACAGGATGCAGTGTCTCCCTGATAGCAGCTTTAGGCAGCGATAAAACTGGTGAAACAATGCTAAGCAGCTTTATGGATGAGCACATCAACACCGAAGCGGTATCGCTGCTGAATGGTCATAACACTGGCACAGCATTCATACTGGTAAATCGGGAGGGTGAAAACTGTATAGCGGTGGCTCCAGGTGCCAACAGCCATCTTCAGCCACAACACATTGAAGCAGCGCACTCGCTTGTTTCCAAATCGTCGTGGGGACTGATGCAGTGTGAGATCAGTTCAGAAACACAATTAGCCGTAATCAGACTGCTCAAAGATCTGTCTATCCCACTTATTTTAAACTATGCTCCCTTTAGAGAGCCTGGAATTGCACTCAGCAGTGGCATTACCGGGCTTGTTGTAAATGAACTTGAAGCGGGTGAACTTCTTTCCAGCCCGATTTCTAATGTTGAGCAAGCCAGAGAATCAGCAGGTGTTCTTTATAGGCTGGGACCAAAATGGGTTATCATAACTCTTGGATCGGATGGAGTGGTGTTGGCGGATGACACCGGGATCCATCATTTTCCAGGTTTCAAAATAACACCTGTAGATACTACAGCATCGGGTGATGCCTTCTGTGGAGTTTTAGCAGCAGGGTTGGATAAGGGAATGTCACTGCATCAGGCTATCGAACGCGCACAAGCTGCTGGAGCCTTAACTGCAACCAAGATTGGTGCCCAGCCATCATTGCCATATCAATCCCAAATTGATCATTTTATAACCAGTACCAGGAGATAACACAATGTCGCACACTTTTACCATGCCACAACTTGGCTCTACTATGGAGGAGGGAACAGTTGTAAGGTGGTATAAGAACGAGGGAGAAAGTATCACTGAGGGCGAAGTTCTGCTTGAGATCGAAACCGATAAATCCACCATGGAAGTGGAGTCTCCACATAGTGGTGTTCTCCTCAGCATCCTGGCTCCTGCAGATTCAGTGGTGCCTGTCAGACAACCCATCGCGCTTATTGGTCTCCCGGGAGAAACTCCGCAGGCAACTGTCAGCGAAAGCTCCAGTTCGCAGGAGAAAACCTTGCCTTCGGTATCGCCACGAGCAAGAAGGACAGCCGCTGAACGTGGCATCGACCTTTCACTACTGGAGGGCAAAGGGACTGGCGTGGGGGGCAGAATCGTAGAAAGCGATGTCCTTGCAATCGCTCCAGTTACAAATCAGCCAGCTGAAAAACGTGGCACCCGCAGCACTCCGCTTGCCGCACGAATGGCAAATGAACTCGGTATCGATATGGATAGCCTCAATTTGGGGCTGCCTGGAAGCCGGGTACGTCGCGAGCATGTCATGAGTGCTTCAGACGACTCTCTCATCGCATCCAGCCAGGTTGAATCAGACATTCAGGTGATTCCAATGGCGGGAATAAGAAAGAGAATTGCTGATAACATTTCACTCTCAGCATTCTCTGCGCCACACGTTACACTCACTTTAGAAGTGGACATGACAGACTGTGTTAATTTAAGAACAACGATACTCCCTGAATTCGAGCGACGGTATTCAACAAGAGTTTCAATCACAGAAATGATAGTAAAAGCAGCTGCGATTGCCCTCGAAAGTCATCCGCGGTTAAACGCACGGCTTGTGTCTGATTCAATCCATATCCATAAAAATATCAATATTGGTATTGCAGTCGCCCTCGAAGAAGGTTTAGTTGTTCCAGTTGTGAAGAAGGTACAGAACAAAAATCTTGCAATGATTTCCACGGAATCCAAGGAGTTAATTGAACGGGCAAGGACAGGAAAGTTCGTTCCGGATGATCTGAGCGATGGCACATTCACCATTACGAATTTGGGCAGCTTCGATATCGACGTTTTTGATCCTGTGATTGTCCCTGGTCAGGCTGCTATATTGGGCGTAGGCAGAATCGCTGAAAAACCAGCAGTTGTGAAAGGTGCAGTTGAGATTCGAAAATTGATGAACCTGTGCCTGTCATTCGACCATAGAATGCTGGATGGAGCTCCTGCAGCCAGGTTCCTGCAAAATGTTAAACAGCTGCTGGAAAACCCAATCTCTACTCTAATTTAAAGCTGACTAGTTCAATCTTTTAGTCATGTGGACAATCGTATCGGTTCCGTCTCCGCCTGGATGCTTAACATAGCCTGTGATGACATAACCGTGCCTCTCATAGAGAGCGATATTCCTGGGCATCGAAACCCTGGTGCCCAGCCTCAACTCTTTCAAGCCAACATTCATAGCAATCTGTTCGCACAGTCTCAGAACCGCCGATGCCACCCCCCTGCCCCGATATCCTGGCAACACTGAAAGCCGGCCGATATACAGATGGTCTGGTCGCAGCCGGAATAATGCAGATCCTACCGGGTTGTTATCTAATGTAGCAAGTACGGCACCACCCTCTGCAATCT
Organism: bacterium; assembly: GCA_021805395.1. GTDB lineage: Bacteria > Armatimonadota > Chthonomonadetes > Chthonomonadales > Chthonomonadaceae > JAJZFJ01. Next base: position 15,417 of record JAJZFJ010000227.1, on the reverse strand, counting down.
GGCTGCTAATCTCTTCAAGGGTAGAGTTTGCAGCACCAGATGGAGGGTTAAGCTTCCCCTCATATTCTGCGAAAGCTGCCCGTGTGATGGAGAGAATCTTGTCAGCTGCCTCTCCATACACAACCTCCAACTCAATGTCACTTTTAGCATCGCTGGATGGCCAGATCTGACCAGAAAGCTCTGCAATTTTGGATCGATATTCTTTTGTTCTGTCTTCTATGCTCATCATCTTTCAACTTCCAAACTACTACTTCCCAAATGCTGGAGAAACATTATAGACTAAAAATGGGCTTTTCTGAACACTTTCACTCTCATATCCATGTTCACTTATTAATTGAACAATCTGACTAGAGATTCATTCACAGCATGACATTTATGGCTATCACTTTAGTTTTCGGGTTAAAAATCAAATAGCTTGCTAATAAAAATGCGTGATTAAGGTATAATTGTCTAAATACGCTTTATAATTGTCTCTTTTCAAATCTAAACTGTCGAGATGGACCTTTAAACATGTCTCAGAATGCAGACTGCAGAAGAATGAAACTGCTGGATATCCTGGCAGAGAGTGAAGAACCGCGAGATCTGAGTGATCTTTCTACCTCTTTGGGGTGTGATGAAAGGACAATCCGACGGGATCTCGACCATCTTCAGAATATTATGCAGAGGATTAGTGGGTTAGAAGTTAGAAGAGGCAAAGCGCTGGTTGCCCGCTCTGGATACAGTCCGGGCTACTTCACCCATCAGTTAGACCGAAATGCCATTGCAAAAGGGCAGATTGCTCAATCGGTATTACGTCTCCTCCCCGATGACATGGCAATTGCTCTCACAGCTGGCAGCACGACCTTTGCCGTGGCTAGAGAAATTCGAAAAGCTTCCGTCGAAGGCGTATCTCCAAGTAATCTCATCGTGTTCACAAACAGCGTACCTTCCCTGCTGGAACTGATTGCTGCGGGCGTTGCTACAGGTGTTCTTGGTGAGATATACAACCATGACGACTGTGCCTTTCACTCGCCAGAGACTCGAAGCTCCTTTCAGCCTGGCATTGCAATTGTGGGAGCCAGCGGCGTGCTTTTTGGGAATGATTCTCCCTCCTGCGGGCTCGATCTCTTCTCACACAGATCTGAGGAAGCTGCATTTCTGAAACAGCTGCTGGCTAATGTTCCTGAAATCATAGTGACGGTGGATAATAACAAACTTGGCAAAAGGCATCCATGGAGTTTTGGTGGCAGTATTCTGCAAGGCAAAAAAGTCCATATAGTTACCGATTTCCTTACTGAAACCCAGTCAGAAAAGCTCGAGATGCTCAAAGAGAAGCTCCCCAGCATCGGCATTCAGTTCCAGTATACGGCAGCAAATCCGCAAAACAACTTATCCGAGCAGAACAAAATATAATCGAATTAGAAGGGTGATACTATCCATGTGTGGAATCACAGGTTATGTTGGAAATAGAGATGCTGTTGAGACTGTTCTCACAAATCTTAAAAGGCTTGAGTACAGGGGATACGACTCCTCTGGAGTGGCTTTCATAGGTAATGAAGACCTTTGTGTGGTGAGAGCAGAAGGCAGAATTTCGAACCTGGAGAATGTTCTAGCTCTAAATCCCCAGCTGTCCTCGCATATCGCAATCGCCCATACTCGCTGGGCAACGCATGGAAAGCCATGTGAGATGAACTCCCATCCACATACAGACTGCACTGGAAAAGTTGCGGTTGTTCACAATGGCATCATCGAAAACTATCTATCCTTACGCAGCAAGCTTGTATCATCTGGTCACACGTTCCATTCTGAAACAGATACCGAAACAATTGCGCATCTCATAGAGGAAGCACTCAACTCCCAGATTGTTCCTGATTTCCAATCCGCCTGCCGCACTGCACTGAAGCAGATGGAAGGCTCTTATGCAGTCGCTGCACTCTGTACCGACTGGCCAGAAGAGGTGTTTATAGCTCGTAAAGATTCCCCACTTGTCATTGGATTAGGTGATGGTGAGACCCTCATTGCCTCTGATATCCCGGCTGTTATGCGCTATACCCGACAGGTGATTGTGATGCAGGATGGTGACTGTGCTCTTATCACACCAGAAGGAATCACACTAATGGGTGTCGATGGTACCCTGGTGGATCGGTCTCCAATCTGTATCGACTGGGATGATCAGGCGGCAGAAAAGAGCGGTTATGACCATTTTATGATGAAGGAAATCCATGAAAACGCAATCACTGTAAAAAATACCCTGAGAGGACGTATAGACGATCACAACAGGGTCAAGCTACCGACAGTATCCTTTACACCCGAACAGTGGATGAGCTTTAAACATGTGAGGCTGATTGGCTGTGGAACTGCCTATAATGCCTGTCTCGCAGCTAAGCGACTACTGGAGCATCTATTGCGACGTCCGGTGGAAGCAGATTATGCCAGTGAATACCGCTATAGTGACCCTATTGTAGACAAAAACACGCTGGTGGTGCTGGTATCACAGTCAGGTGAAACTGCAGACACCCTCGCGGCTATGCGACTGTCGAATGCAATGGGCGCCACCACTCTTGGCGTTGTGAACGTTGTGGGAAGCACGCTGGCCAGAGAGGCAGACGGACATCTGCTTACTCAGGCAGGACCAGAGGTGGGAGTTGCTTCCACTAAAGCATATCTGGCCCAGCTTACAGCATTAGCCCTGCTTGGAGTTCACCTCGCACAACAGTGCGGATCGGATGCCACAGCCATTGAATCAGAGATTGTGGCAGGATTGCGGATGCTTCCTGAACTTGTGGATGAATGTTTGTCTCGGGAGTGTCAGATTGAGAAGTTAGCACATAACCTATTGAACAGCAGCGCATTTTTCTTTCTTGGCAGAGGATACGACTATGCGACAGCAATGGAAGCCGCTTTAAAGTTGAAAGAGATTTCCTACATCAACGCCGAAGCATATCCCGCTGGTGAAATGAAACACGGACCGCTTGCTCTCGTAGAGCCTGGGGTGACCATAGTGGGATTGTGTACACAGGATTCCACCAACGACAAGATGATGAGCAACCTCCAGGAGGTGAAAGCACGCCAGGGCACCATTGTGGCACTAATACGCGATAACGACACTGCACCAGATTGCGCAGACTATGTGATACGGGTCCCTTCAGTGCCATCTGCGCTGATGCCTATTCTTGCCATTGTGCCCTTGCAGATACTTGCCTATCACGTAGCCCGACTTAAGGGATGCTCCATCGACCAGCCTCGAAATCTTGCTAAGAGTGTAACAGTGGAGTAACTGGGCACTGTCTAGTCTGTCAGTAGCTTCAGATTATGGTGCACTTACAATAACCTGAAGTTACTGACTCCAGCAGCTATCATAGCCAGAGGCTTCTAATCGCTTTTTTTAATTCCAGAATGCTTATTTAGATGACTGGCATCAGCTATCTGAATCAATACCGTTCCATATTTCGTTACAAATCAGGAGCATTGTTCACTTAACTCATACGGTCTTAAGATTCAGCTTTCAAGCAGTATCTCAGCAGCCACTATCACAAATTGTAATCAGATTACTTCGAGTGTTAAGCGTACTCAAATGATCCACAAATTGGCTATAGTTCAAACTTCTCGATAATTTCCTAACGCATATTGTCAGGGATCTAACGAAGACGTCACGCCAATAATCGTATCCCTTGAGAAATGACAGTCGATTAACTGCTTCATTTTAATTATCCCTGACTGTTTTTCAGCACTTCACAAAAAAAAACTCCTAACAGAAGAGTTTGACGTAAAGAGGGAAAGTCATAAGAATGGTCTCACCTACACAGTACGCTATGATGCTAATACAATTGCATATAATCATCTTACATGCATAAGTCAAATCATCCAGTTGGTGTAGAGTAACCACAAAAGCCAGATCTGTTGTGCTATGCTTCTATTGAATTTATGCATTAACAGGAAATATCGTGACTACATCAATCAACAATGCAAAATGGATCTCACGTGATGGTCTGCTCCTTTCACTCTCCGCCTTCTTCGCTGACCTGGGATATCAGGGAGTCTCAGCACTATATCCCCTTTATCTTGTACTTGTGCTGAAGCAGTCGCCTTTTACCTATGGCCTCATAACAGGTTTGAGCTTTGGAATTGGGTCACTGTTTGCTTCATTCGGTGGTAGATTGGGTGACCGTTTCCCCAAAAAGCTAGTGATTATTGCTGGCAATCTGGGAATTTTACTTTTGGCATTTTCTGGGTTAAGCAGAATTATATGGATAAGTGGACTGCTATTCATGACAGGCTGGTGGTTCCGCTATCTGCGCACACCTTCCCGACGCGCTCTTCTTGTGCAGGTAACCCAGCCACAGTACAGGGCTAAAGTGTTTGGTTTTCTGCACGCACTGGATATTGGAGGCGGTCTTCTTTCCATCATCATCGCAGTAGTGCTGTTGCTCTGCCACATCAGTGTAGGGCATATCATTGCCTTCTCAGCCATTCCCATCCTTATCTCCACGCTTGTCATTCTTCCTGTTGGATCCAGTGAGTTGTATCCTGTGGAGACTAAAGCCGCCGCAGAACCAGTAAACGAGGAGCAGGCAGCCAGGCAATCGCATCGCAGGCAGACAATCTTTCGTGCAATCCTCACAGCTTCGGCACTCTATGGCTTCAGCTTCTATAACCTGGGTTTTCCGGTACTGAGTGCCGCAAAACGGAGTGGAGTGATGGTGGATGGATTGGCAGCATACGGGCTCTACCTGGCAGTTTCAGCAATCTCTGGCTGGCTCCTGGGATCTGCTAATATGAGTGGGCTTCGACCGTTGTGGAAGTGGGGATTCATCCCCTCAGCGCTCGCCTCTCTCAGTATCGCCATCGATATTTACCTGCATGTTGGCATCTGGCTCTTCTATGCGGGAATAGCGGTACTCGGCATGGGTATGGGTGCAGTGGAGACATACGAGCCTGCCATGGCTGCCACCCTGGGCAATACAGGTACAATCTCTTCTGGCATGGGATCGTTAAGCGTCGCTCGCAGTCTGGGTCAGTTTGGCTCCAACTTCATAATGGGGGCGCTATTTGTGCTGAACCAGTCATACGCATACCTCTTTGCCGCGGCTGCGGTTGGTGTAGCAGCGATTGTGCTTGCAACAACCGATGCTCGGACGGCTGAGAAGAAGACAGAATAGTGTGCAGAGAAGTGGATACACAGGCGCATATGAGCCTAGATTTAGTGCAATGTGAGCATACTTATTCCACTTGAACGCATTGCCAGCTTAAGAACAATGATAGACAGTTGACATTGTTCTTAATATATTTAGGACTTCGTATGATATCTCGCAAATGCACCAAATTAAACAAATTTCAGATAGTCATACCAAACCGATGTCCACTGATACTTGGGGAGTTCGTAAAGGCAAGTAGTGGTAACTAGGCAGGATATTTTGACCACCCTCCTCCAAATCAAGAGTTCTCAAGAGTTAGATTAACACAAATCAATACAATTATAATACAAACTATTTATTCAATTTCAAAATAAACACTGAATATTACTATTTTTTCACTCATAATCCTCCAGAATTCGCCGAAGGACAGAATATCCATACGGATTGCCCTGACCAACTAAGCTAATATAGCTATCATAAGCAATCCGTGCCACGAGATGCACTAAGCAGTAAATAGTGGCATCCACGCAGCACTAATTGCTTTCTCTATCTATAGATTAATTTTCATACTGGTGTATTCTTTAGGTATATTGCGTAATGAAAATCCAACCAAAATTATTACGTGGGCTTCAAAAACATTATTTGGTTGTATTTATATATTATTGGATGTTCTCTTAAGCAAATATTATACATTTCTAGTCATATTTCTTGACATATAACAAGGTTAACTGTATAATAACAAGGCATCTGATCGAAATTATTCGTCAAATTTGGTGTAGACCAATCGTTTTGTCATACGACATTGTTCACACCAATTCATAGGAGGCCAGATTCAATGGGGAAACAGCAGATAGGTGGTCCAGTAGCAACAGCCATCATAGTGATTGTAGTAATTCTTGTGGTTGGAGTGGGTTTATACATGGTCAATCGACCTCAAAAACTCACCGGAGTTGCTGCCCAGAGATCAGCTGCATTCATGAAACAGCAAGAGACACAACATGCGAATGAACCAGCTGGCCCATCGTCATCGGGCGGTCATGGATATGGTATGCCCACACAGGGACATTAACTCTTGCGGACAAGAATCATTTCAATCGAATGTAGGGTGAGATGTGTTTACATATTCGAACCCGTTTGAAATAATACATATACTGAATTGATCCATACCGATGTAGTGATTACACTGTGTGGATGTAGGGAGGGAAATCAATGCAGCGTAAGAAAAGAGCTTTCACTCTTATTGAACTTCTAGTAGTCATAGCAATTATTGCAATTTTGGCAGCTATCCTCTTCCCGGTTTTTGCGAAAGCAAGACTGATGGCAAGAAAAACTGCCTGTTTAAGTAATCTCGACCAGCTTGGACTTGCTGCGATTATGTACGTGCAGGACTATGATGAGCAGTATCCAGACGGAGACAACTGGTTGCCACCAACAACCACTCTGGATCCACCTGTGGGTGGTGCTTATGATTCTGGTGCTGCGTGTGGATGGACTTACCAGATCTATCCATACGTCAAGTCGTTAGCAGTTTACAAATGTCCCAACGACAGTACAACATGGGATCAGGGACATATCACTGGAACCAGATTGCCTGACCCGAATGCAGTTGCTTTTACTGAGTATGGCTCCATGTTTGACTCCTGGTATGACCATGATTACTGGGATATCCGAACACTCCAGGATGCCACATGGCAAACCAACCAGAATGCATCCTTTGGAATTGATCAGGGAAACTGGATGAACTGTGGTGCAGCAACGCGAACTGGAGTTTCAGATGCTGCAATACAGGAGCCAACAACTAAAGGCATGATTTTTGACGAACTCGGTGTAGATAGTCAAATCCCTGACATTGCATATACTGGTGGAGCACGTAATATGGTGTTTGCTGATGGACATGCAAAATTTGTCACCATGGCTGAGTTTGCACCTTCGCAGTATGCAGGAATCAACGCACCTACGCATTAGTGCTTGAATGAACCAAGAGGAGGCATAAAATTATGCCTCCCCTTTTTTACCTGTCCGGAAAATGATTTATGCCCGAAATAACCAAACTGATGAAAAAGCGTAGCTCAATCATTAAGAATATCTTTGTTGTTGCGATGCTAATCGGTGGTGTGGGTGCCTTGGTGAATCTCTGGATTTCCTACAGAGAGTTTGATCGCCCAGGGATAGAGTACTATGCCAAGGGAATGCAGGATATGAACAGCCACCATATCCTACTAGCCTTATCAGACTGGCGACAGGGGATTAAACAGGATCCTAATTCATGGCAATGTTATGAACAGATGGGTCTGTTTTATCAAAAGACTCTCCACTACTCCACTTCCACAAAATACCTTCTCACTGCAACAAAACTGCACCCAAACGATGTAGGACTACAACTTGAATTAGTTACCTCTGCTCAAAAGGCTGGAAGAGTGGATATTGCAGAGAGTGCTGCTAAGAAGGCAGCATCTCTTGCCCCTAAAAATATTAAGGTTCTGAAAGCCTATGCTCTCATTGAGCAAGAGATGCACAACAGGGGAGAAGCGATCCTTCTTATGCACAGGGCGCTTAAACTTGCACCAACAGATAGTTCCATTTTGCTGGCATTGGTGAATGAAGAGATGAATAACATGCAGATGTCCGCAGCAGAAAAAGATCTAATGCCTTATCTAAATGCAAATCCCAAAGACGGAGAAGCATGCTACATGATGGCTGTGATCTATAACCAGAAAGCTCAAACACCTCAGAATGTCAACACTGCAATGAGGTACGCTATAAAAGCAGGTAAGGCGTCACCCAACGACATCCGTCCATATATCCTGGTTGGCCAAATACTTGTAAATACCAACCATTACAGGAAGGCTCTAAAAGTATTTCAGTCAGGGTTTCACATAGATCCTCAGTCGTCAGGAATTTTGAACGGGTTGAGAATCTGCTATGCACATCTCAAAGATACCAGTGACCAGCAGAAGGTGGCTAAATATTTCGATAAAGTTCTCTCATGGCAGAACGAAGCATCTGAATTGAAGCTTAGATTAGGAAGTAATCCTGGTGACTGGAAGTTGGGATTGAAACTTGCTGATACAGAGGATAAACTAGGCAAGTTCAGTAAAGCAATACTATATTACAAACTCATGATCATTCAAAACCCTAAAAATCAGGTTGCGAGAAAAGCATTTTCAGCGTTTTATCTGGCACACGGACAGAAACGGCTAGCCAAACTGGCACTCCAACCCGGCTATGTACCCTTGATAGACCCCTCTCAAGAATGACTTTAACACGCAGACAACTTCTTATGGGGCTACTCGGTGCAACAACTCTGTCTGGGTGCAGAAAAAAGACCGTTCAGGAATTACAGCCAGCTACTTTTCCAATAACTACAGTCTATACTCCAGCACAGATAGCATCTGCCAAACAGCTCACAACACATCCAGTGAAGTTTACGGATGTAACCTCCTCTGCAGGTATCAACTGGAGCTATAATAATGGCGCCTCTGGCCACCACTATTTCCTGGAAACCCCTGGTGGCGGGGTAGCTTTTTTCGATTACAACAACGATGGTCTGCTCGATATCTTTGCTCTCCAGGGTGGCCCAATTCCTGGAGGGTTACAGAATGGTAAAACTTTCAGCACCCAGAGTGTCCTCTATCGTAATAATGGAGACGGTACATTCACTGATGTAACCAAAGGCTCCGGACTGGATGGCAACCTGGGCTATGGAATGGCTGTCTCCGTTGCAGATTTCAACAATGACGGGTTTGCCGATCTCTACATCACTGCATACGGCGGTAATCGACTATTCAAAAATAACGGTAATGATACTTTTACCGATGTCACAAAAGAGGCAGGGTTAGCGGATACCGAAGGGGCAATATGGGGAGATTTTGACAACGACGGATTCCTGGATCTCTTTGTCTGCCATTATACAGAATGGTCCGTAAAACTGGATCAGAGCTGCCCATTGAGAGGTGAACCCTCCTACTGTAAACCTCAGGTCTACTCACCATCCTACTGCAGTCTCTTCCATAATAACGGAGATGGAACCTTCACAAATATCACAAAATCATCTGGAATAGACAAGCTCCAGGGGAAAAGTATGAGTGGTGTCTGGTTCGATTACGACGATGATGGATGGATCGACCTGTTTGTAACGAACGATACAATGCCAAACTTTCTGCTCCATAACAATCGGAATGGCACTTTCACAAATGTTGCCCTTGAGGCAGGTGTCGCAATTGGCGCGAATGGTGAACTTGAGTCTGGAATGGGGATAGCAGCTGGTGACTACTTTCATACTGGAAGAGAGGACCTGGTAGTAGTCAATTTTTCTGGTGAGCCCAAGTCTGTATATGTCAATATAGGATCAGGTCTGTTCCAGAACGAAACCTATGAGTCCAATATGGCGAGCACTAATCTCGAGTTTCTAGGGTTTGGACTTGATAGCCTGGACTATGATCTGGATGGATATCTCGATTTTGTTGTAGGTAACGGCCATGTTCTGGATCATATTGAGATGTTAGGGGAAGGTGCCAGCTATGCTCAAAGTCAGCAACTCTTTCACAACCAGGGGAACGGTACATTCGCTGAAGACATACTCTCGCTGGGTGACCTTGCCAAACCACGGGTTACACGGGGATTAGCAATAGGCGACTTCGATAATGACGGTGATCAGGATGTGGTTATGATAGGACAGAACGAGCCTCTGCAACTGTTCAGGAATGACGGTGGTAATCAGAACAACTGGGTTGTGTTGAGATTAGAGGGCGTGCACTCTAACAGGGATGCCATTGGAGCCAAGGTAACTATCCATGCTGCTAATGGCATTCAAACCGGGTGGATCAATGGAGGAGGCAGCTATGTATCCCACAGTGACACTCGCCTAACATTTGGCCTTGCCGATTCCAAAACGATTGAGAGTATCGAAATCAAATGGCCTCGCGGTTTGAAACAGCACTTTGGGCGGATTAAGTGCAATGGGTTCTACTGGGTGCGAGAAGGCGGTGACATTGTGCCGGATCCACGCGTGAGACAAAAATTAGCCTCTGCAAAGGTTTAACTGGAAATTTAAGCCATTCCGCCTTTTTCTCACATTGGATACAATTCGATATACCTGTCTTCATAAGGAGTTGAGCAGTTCTAGCACTCACGGTTGATAAGTGACAGCCTACTCAACTGCTCTCATGCCCTCCCACTCACGCCATATATCTGTCATACACTCCCAGTGATACGCATCGTGGTCAACATGATACAGCCTGAAGAATATTGCATACCGAATGTTGGGTGATATATTGCCCGTAATTCCATGCCCTATCTGATAGTGAACGATTACAGCATCCCCAGCCATACCAGTTAACTGGACTGGCTCTCCTATGTCTACAGGGGGTAAGCCTTTAAGCAGGGCATCTGGTCCATTCTCCCTGAAGTAGGCTTCATACTTAATATGGCTCCCTGGCCAGTATGAAAAATTACCTGCATCTGGCTGTGGGACATCCGACAACAGCACGCCAACCAATGCTGTAAAATTAGCGATCGTTCCCTCTTTGACGCCATTGGATGGCGAGTACATACCATCAAGATGTGGACGTGCAGGTCGGGCAGTTACATCGCCACCGGGAAATCGTAGCGCAATCTGTCCAGCCTTCACCGGCTTCACCTTTCCAGCACCAATCAGCGATTCTGCTGTAGATGAAAGTGTAGAGGCGTTATACAGGTCTGATATTACTGTCTCGGATCCTAAACCTGGACAGTATGATTGGGCACGGTATTTCGTTAACTCGTTGGGATCGATGCCATGCTCGCCGATATAAGCGTTGATGGCACGTTTTGCCCTATCAACAAGATCTGCTGATACAGCTCCGGGTAGCTTCAGAACTCCTGATTCCAGGAATTCTCTCTTTTGCTCATCGGATATCTGCATTTCAAATTTCTCCATTCGCTTCATACTGCTGACAATTTACCCTATACAATGAAGAAAAGGAGCATGAATATTACATCATGCTCCTTGTTTTGCCATATTGCCATTGTGAGTATTACAATGAGCTTATGAAATTGGTCAGGCACCAGTAATTTTTAACAAAACAGTTTCATGAGGCTGCACTCTGCAGGAGAAATCAGTCGTGAAGTCTGCTATGTCCTCCTGCTTCCATAAATTCCTCACCAGTTTAGAACTATCCAGCATCCCGATCTCACTAGCTGTAAACTTTATGTCTGCGCCTGCCGATCCGCGGTTGAAAAGTGCCACTGCCGTTGTGCCATCTGAAAGAGGCTTACGCCATACCTCCAGCCCTCTGTTCTGCTTTACCCGGTACCCAGGAATTCCTAGTGCATCCTGATTGATTGCAAGCACCTCTCGGTTCATTAACAGCCCTGCCGTCTCTGTATCCATTGCTCGCACATCACATCCAATCATGAGTGGTGAGCATGCGAACGCCCATAATGACATATGCGTCTGGTATTCGAGAAAAGTGAGGCCACCACCCGGTATATGTCCTTTGCCCTTCAAACCCACCACCAGCATGTCAAGGTCATTCCATCTGTCTGGTCCTCCATAGGAGTGCAGATCTGCTGCAATGTCCAGAGAAACATCAACACCTAAACCGTATCCATTCCATGTGGGCATCCAGACATTCACCCATGTATCAAAAATATCCCCAGATACCCTCCACATGTGTCCACCAGCTTCTCGTCCCCATAGATGAGGACTTCGTCCACCCCATTCACACAGGGAAAACAGGAACTCTCTGCCAGAGTTCTTAAGTGCATTTCCCATGGTAGTATAGCGTTCAATGGCAGTAGCCTGATCTTCTGGTGCAGCACAGTAGTCATACTTTAGAAAGTCGATATCCCAGGATGCCCATAACTTCGCATCCTGCTCTTCAAACCCAAGACTTCCGGGATATCCAGCACAGGTTTTCTCGGCAGCATCTGAATAGATTCCAAACTTGAAACCAAGACTGTGAACATAATCTGCCAATGCCTTCATTCCACCTGGAAACTTTTCAGGATCTGCTACAAGGTTGCCATCACTATCCCTCGACTCTTTCACGGACCAGCAGTCATCTATTACGATATAGTTATAGCCACAATCTTTAAGGCCAGAAGCAATGAGTGCATCAGCCGTTCCTCTCACAGCATCTTCGTTGATTGCACTTCCAAACATGTTCCAGGAGTTCCAACCCATGGGCGGAGTGGGAGCGAGGGGCATTGAACTTGCCATATAACTTCATAATCTCCATTCGGTGTATGTCAACAGCAGGTAGTAATGTACCATAATCTTACAGCAATTTAATGCTATATCAGCAGCTGAAACAGAGTTGGATCCAGTGGGATACTGAGTAGAAACATAATGGACTACTTTTGTATATATTAATCAGTTATATCAAGGTATGTCCGCATTCCAGAGACAATCTAACCAGCTGGCGCAATGCCAGATTAGTTATTTATGGCATTATTGAGGATTTGGGGTTCAGGTGAACGAGAAGAACATTGTTGCTTAACTTATACTGCCTCAGATTACATCATAGGCAGTACAAGACCCGTGAGGGTTATTTTGTTGTTTTATGAGATTTGACATGTGTGATGTCCGGGAGATTCACAACTATTGTCTTATCGCCGCCATTCTCCTGAACGGTGACGTGAATAACCTCTGTCTGAATTTTACCATTGCGTAGTGCTACTGGTTTGAAATTTAATCTGAGAGCTTCGCACCAGTGATGGAGATTATATGGTGTGTTAAGGTTACTGAGAATCACACCAGATCGAACATCTGCTGCGTGCATAAACCAGCCAAGTCCTACATATATCCCAACATGGGAAACTCCCTCTTCATAGGTGTTTTTGAAAAACACCAGATCACCAGGAAGCAGATCTTTCTTTGGAATGTAACGCCCCTCATGGATCTGTTCGGCTGCACAGTGAGGAAGATAGATACCCCATTTTTTACAGACCGCCTGCACAAAGCCCGAACAATCGAAACCTGTGCGCGGAGACGCCCCACCCCATACATACGGCATTCCCCGGTAGCTTAATGCAGTATGTGCCAGCAGTTCACCCCTCACTTCTTTGCGATCAGTTTGTGGATGCACAGATTTTTTAGACGAGACTGCAAAATGTGAACTAGGTGTTGAGTTACCAATGGCAGGTAAAGTGGGTGCTATACACATGAGGAAAAACAGAGGTGACAGTAGCTGCATAGTGGGTGTGGATGATGTGAATAACGTCCGGACCGGACTTTTTGAAACCGTCAATAATCTTCTTACCCTTCAAATTGATTAGTAATCTTCACTTTAGTTAGGTTCCATTATGGCATATCTGCCAGTTTTCCGTACCCCAACAAGTTAGGTGTATATCAATGAGAGGAAGAAATATAATGTGAACTGCTTCATAAGGATACAGTTTATCACGACTATGACACCTACCATAACTCCGAGCAGAGAAATTACAATCTGTTGCTCACTGTATGAATGATTTGATAGCAGCTGCTAGCTATAAAACCTTATAACGAATTATGAGGCCTTCAGAAGCTGGTTAAACTTGGTAAAGTAGATGATACACAGTGATATTAAAAAAAAGAATTATAAAACGAGAATTTCAGATTATCATAGTATATAATCATCTCTTCCCTGGTTCGTCAAAAAACTATCCGGTAGTATAGTTCTCATTCATCCTTCAAAATAGAAGGTGTTTTTAGCATTCTTTACACGATTTAGATTAATATAAACTGGATTATTTGGCGTTAAATATGTGATATAAACTAATAGGAATACAATAGCTTAGCAGTTAAAACTTAGATGTGGTATTGACCAGAATTCGTCCATATCGATAGCGTATTTTCTTGTTGTAAGGTTTCTTGGTATATTCATCCGAACTAACTGGCACTCATCTGTGAAAGATTATGAACTTTCCGAGGTGAGTAATATGATTTGAGGGCACAAATGACAGAATCTGAATCTCATTCCACTTCCAATACAGACAGTGCAATGAGTAAACAAGATGATATTGAATCACTAAAGGTCTCAGAACTTAGATACAGACGATTATTTGAAGCTGCCCGCGATGGCATTCTTATTCTGGATAGCAAGTTAGGCAGAATAACAGATTCCAATCCGTTTATGTCTGAGCTGCTTGGGTATACGAGAGAAGAACTTCTGGGTAAAGAACTCTGGGAAATAGGATTACTGCAGGATAAAGAGGCCAGCCAGGAAGCTTTTCGTCTTTTGGAAAGGGAAGGATATATTCGGTATGAAGATCTTCCCCTTCTGAACCAGCGTGGGGAAAAAAGGGAAGTGGAGTTTGTTAGCAACATATATCATGAGAATGGTCACACTGTTATCCAGTGCAATATAAGAGATATCACAGAAAGAAAGCGAGTTGAAGCGGATCTTTCCCTTGCCTCCATAAAACATGCTCATCAGACAGCAATTCTTGAGGAGAGAACGCGTCTGGCACAGGAGATTCATGATACAATGGCACAAGGGTTCACCGGAATCACAGCACAGCTGGAAGCTGCACAAGCCAGTATGTTGAGTGATGAGGAGATTGTTATGCATGTGGACTATCTTCATATTCAAACCAAACTGGAAAAGGTGCGATCCAGAATAAACAAGGCACGTGATCTCGCCAGAGAAAGTCTTATCGAGACCAGACTTGCGGTTGCTGCTCTCAGGTCTCCGCCGCTTGATACTACTCCATTGAGTGAGGCAATAGCACGATTTCTTGCTAAATTGATGGTTGGTCTACCAATAAAGAGTAGATATGTTCTGGAGGGTTTGCCACAGTTATTGTCAGAAGAGTTGGAACATTGTCTGTTGAGAGTGGGGCAGGAATCCATTGCAAATGCAATTGAACATGCAGATGCTAAAGAGATTCATGTTGAACTGTTATATGAGATTGGACATGTGAAACTAACTGTTAAGGATGATGGCAAAGGATTCAACCCTTTACATATTGGGATGGGCAGATTTGGAATTATTGGAATGCGCGAGAGGGGGGCTTCTGTTGGTGGGATATTAACCGTGACAAGCTCCGCTAACGTCGGAACGCGAATTGAATTAGCCGTCCCAATTCCCCCTCCAAATATTTAACTGCCAATTAGCAGAGATGAGGTTCAACAATGAGTTCGGAGAAGGTAATGAGTGAAACAGGTACTTCAGCTAACCACAATACACCGATCCGGATTGTTATCGCAGACGATCATCCAATTGTAAGGGATGGACTTGTGGGAATTGTTCAGGAACAACCTGACATGAAAGTGGTTGGGCAGGCCAGCAACGGAACAGAAGCGCTTTTGCTGTATCGCGAACATAATCCCGATGTCATT
>JAJZFJ010000060.1 GCA_021805395.1 bacterium | reverse complement strand
GTGCACAGCTGGAAGTGTTCAGGCAACGCGACAGGAACAGTTCAGGACGATGGTTCAGACTCTTCAGGAACAGATGCATCTGCAGGACGAACGTATTCGGGAGATACACAGTGAACGAAGAAAACTAGCTCTAAACAGTAGATGTGCTGATCCCGGATCGGTGAAAGTGGTGGATCGTATACATCCCGGAGTATGGATTCGCATAGCAAGTGCCTCTTTGCTGGTAGAATCTCCACAGGAAAAGATGGAGTACACGCTAAGCGGAGGAGGGAAATCAGTTCTCTTCTCGGCACTTAAGGCTGCAGCATAGAGATTTAGCCTGAAATCAGCGTTTCTCCAATGACTACTGAAGGAGAACGTCTTTGGATACTCGTTTTAAGCTTTCACGTCTGGTGCGTACAGAATCATCAGAAATTTATCTGATTTGGGAAGGTGAGCAGAGGATGGGGCAAATTGATGTGCACTACGCGCATGACACCATTCATGCCACTGTTATTTTTGAGTCTGATCTAGCAGTAACTGATGAAGAAGAGCTTATGGCACAAATAGATGATGAGATTGTCTCCTCATACCTACCCCGTTTCGAACGTGAGGATTTTGTGGCTCATGTTTTTCACGGTGAAGAGATAAGTAGATATACAGACTGTTCAGGATCTGTGGAAGATGTGGGTGAAGATGAAGACAGCGATGGAGAGTAGCAATGCCAAAGCAAGGTAAGATAGGCTCTCCTGAGCCAATTGCAGCTCTCAACAAGGTTAAAATATTAGAACTCACCGTGCCGTGGGAACAGAGAGAGACACTTGTTGATGTTCGGACATACTGCAAGGATATTGTATGGGCAGAACATGTCTGTCCGTATCTTCGCTTGAACGTTGCTAATATGCTGAATGCTGCACAGAACGCTCTTCCGTCTGGATATAAACTGCGGGCGGGTACGGCACTTCGTACCCTTAATATGCAAAAAAATGGTTGGGATGGTTACTTCAAACGCATGCGGGAAGAGCATCCAGAGTGGCCATTAAGTGCACTCCGACGAGCGACTAACAAGTTCTTTGCACCCTATGATCAGCCAGCGCCACCTGGTCACTGCACTGGTGGAGCAGTGGATGTTGGGATACAGGATGCGGAGGGCAATGTTCTCAACCTGATAGCTCCTACCGAGGGCTGGCAGGCTGCTTACACATGGTCTGACCTCATCTCCGAGGAGAGCAGACGAAACAGAATGATGATGGTGGAAGCGATGCTGGGCGCTGGCTTCTCGAACTGCCGCGACGAATACTGGCACTATTCCTGGGGTGACTCGGCATGGGCTGTGCGTACTGGTGAAACTACCTGCCCTTATGGCTGGACCTATCCTCCCGTTGCACTTGAAGCAAATTATGAAGGCGCTACAGCATGCCCTATGGAAATTAGTTTTACCCGGGATGCAAATGGAAAGCCAGAGAGTGCCGATGGATGTGTGGAACTACAACCCGGACAGACAGATTTCTCGTTCGGACTATACTGGGCGAATGGCGTAAATGTTAACCTTGCAATCCAAATTCCCACACACTTACCTATCCCTGCACCACTCTGGAAGAGCAATAATCGGGAGAACTGGGAACTCGTGGATACTTTCGAAAAACTCGAGAACAGACTAATTCTTTCTATCACTCCCACATATGACAGGATATTTCTCACTAACATACCACCTCCTCCTGTCAAAGAAGAACAGCCGGCATCATCTGCTTAATTTATTCGGTGAGAATTGAGGGGCATTTCCGTTTTTGCTTGCCCCTCATTAACCGAAGCTAACCTCGCGGTAAAATCCTAGCTGCAATATCTGCCTGAAGTGCAGGTAGTTTAACCTCCAGTCTGCCTGCTAAACATTTTGCCTCTGTATCGTTCTCTACTGCGCCTGTATCAGTGTTCCACCACTGAATCGTGTAGATGCCATCAGGAAGTCCAGTCAGGTAAGTTATGGAAGGCGGTGTGGGTTTGATTGTCTTGGTGTGATACACATTCAGCCAGTTGTGCGCCGAGTTCTGTGCCCATAGTATCGCCTGATGCCCATCGCCAAGAGCATAGATATTCTCAGATGGATACTGGCTGCTGAGGTAGTGTGTGAGGGTTATACCAGCGAGACTCATCCAGTCACCATCAATCACGTTAAGTGTTATCACATGCGTACCTGCTGGAACCGGAACATCCATATCTGAACTGAATGTAGCAAGGTAGTTGTTGTACTGCTTTTGGTAAATCGTGGATTTATATTCTGGTGTTCCAGATGCTGGAGGGGCAGCATCGTAATGTTTGGTGATAACTGGCTGACCATCCAATGAAACCTGAAGAGTGGCAGAACTTGAAACCTGATCAATATGAAGTATTAGATCTCCAGGCTGACGGAAGTGAACATGAAAACTATCAAGGGTGCGTAGATCTGGCTTTCCCGGACTGAATAGAGTGCCAGGAATAATACCTGTAAGCTTTCCATCTGGCTTAATTGTGACATCTGGCTCTGGATCTTTCCCCCACCCTGTTTCACTACCCAGTGTCAAATCCTTGTAGGATACTGGCGTGGTATGTGCAACAGGTTGTGTGGTTTGAAGCGGTTTCCATACCCCCTGGTTCCAATTGACAGCTTTCACAAATCTGCTGACACCTGTAAACTGCCAGTACAGATTTTCAGGTGCTACGTAGTTATCCCACCACCATAGCATAGCCGTGGCAGCATCTCCAGATGTCACAGCGCTCCACAAACCGTTGTGAAGGTTAACCCCTTTTCCATCCGGGTCATACGCGGCATCAGGCTTTCTCCAGTCAATGCCAAACTCTGCCATAAAATGCGGCTTGTGATAAGCCCTGTTTTGTAATGCGTCCTGGTTCACAACTGGAGACCAGTCTTTGATCGTGCCTTCTCCATAACTGTGAGTCATAGAGAATCCAACGGCTGGCAGTTTCCAGATATCAGGTGAACCATATGTTGTACTCACAAGATGCTGGTATGGATCAGCAGGTGCGTTTTTATACTGCCCTTTGCCCGCCATGTAGTCTGCCATTGTACGCATCCATGAAGTGGGCATTGTGGATGCTTCATTCCAAAACTCCCAGCCAAACAGATTGGTCCGCCATCCAAACCGCGAGGTGAGATATCTCAGTCTCTGTTGATACAGCTTTATTGCCGTGGGATCTGTCCATGTCGCAAGAGGGGCAGAGCATGGACCGCCATTTGCCGCATTGTATGGGTTCCCGGGCCATGCACCTTCGCCAAAATAGCCACCTGTGGTGAGTTCACTGTAACTATCCAGACACAGCATAACATTCACACGATTCTCAGCCGCTAACCGGAGTATCCTCCCAATTCTCCACGCCATTTTCAGGTTATAAAAGCCGGGTCCCTGATATGAGCTGTAATCAGAATTTTCGGTGTCAGTACCATTTTTTGGTGCTGACCACTCAATTCCATTCTCTTCACAAATCCATAGTCTTATCCAGTTTCCACCGGCTTTATGCAGATCTGGCAGCCATTTCTCAAAATCAAAAGTGCCCTGTTTCCCAGGCCAGCACATATCTTCTCCAACTGGAAAATAGATCTGGCCATCACTGTGCATGAAATAATATGGATCCTTTGGATCGTCCCGGATAAAACCGCTGCTGCTGGAGTCGATAACTTTAAATTGTGAAACAGGAAGAGAGGACGTACCTGTCGGATCTGTTGCTGTCACATGGTATGACCATCTACCTGGGACATTAGGGGTGAAACGAACCATCCATACTGGCTTACCGGTTGAAGTTATACTTTCACTGCCATCAACAAGATGATTTGAAAATGGCTCATACAGAAAGCCTGCAACTTTAAACACATGTCCATCTGGACTTTTGAATGTAGTTTCCACATCAATATCTGCTGGATCAAAAGGGTTTGCTGCATCAGTATGAAGGTTCAGATTAAGCTGTAGAAGACCATAACGGGGGACTGTGGTTACATTGGGTGTTGCAGATATAAGATCTGGTTTCGCAGCGGCTGAAACAGCACTGGCTAGCAGCAGGATGGGTATTAGAGACGATTGGATGCAGCTTCGCATAGTTTACTCCGAGAGTGGTTAGATGCATTACTGTTCCATTTTAATGATCAGATTTCCTTTATTAGAGTCAGCTATTAAAGAATATAACGTAATTATCGAAATCCTGTAATTTAGAAAATAATTTATATTTATTTCATTACACGAAACTGCAATTTTAACTGCCTCGTAAAATAGCTGTTTGTTGTGCCTGATCTACAGATTCAACATGAAAGTCTGCAAAGAGAGCATTTCTTCTGTCACCATGAAAATACCCTAACTGATCCCATGATATCACCTCATCTGTTGGATCCGAAAATGCTTCCAGTGGTTCATGGATCACTAACGGGTAGTAGTCATTGTAAGCATAGCTGCTGCCTTCATTGTCGAACAGAGAACTGCCATGAGGAAACAGAGTGAGATCGTAGGCATTCAGATAATCAAGGGGGCATTGAAAGAGCTTAGATTGAGATCCATAGTTTCCTAGAAGTGAAGAGAAATCAGGCATTATTGCAATCTGCTCATCAATAGGATAGCCATACACCTGGTAACCATGCAGCACATAGTATTTGTCATTATTACTGGGAGCATACGGCAGATTATCATCATAGTCTGAGGCGTAGACATCCACCAGTTCACCAATTTGTGACAGGTTTGACAGGCACACAGAAGAGTAAGCACTATCTCTGCCCTGTTTGAAGACAGGAAACATAATAGATGCTAAAACAGCCAGGATAGAAGTTACTACCAGAAGTTCAATAAGTGTAAAGCCAGACTGTTTCATTTGGATATCCTGATTATCATACATTCGTAACACCGCAATTATACTGCTATTTTTGGCAGGATCCATGAAAACTTGAGGTTAGTAAATTCAATAACTCATTCACAGACGTTTTAAGGAAAGCTAATTCTTCCTAAATCCTGTGCACCCCCTTTTCAGCTATAATTGAACACACAAATTGAATATATACATACCTTTATGAACTCATTTATGTATATTTTTCTCCAGTAGCAGAAGTTTATTCATACGAATCCGGGCATCTTTCGCAGTATCGCCAGTTCCTCTAGCAAGGTTTTCGTATATTTGCAGGGCAGGCTCAAAATCATTTATTCGTTCGAATGTCGCCCCTTCTATAAACTCACTTTCATTATCATCAGGATCCACTTTTAGTTCATGTTGGAAGATTGATATTGCTTGCCTGAAATGATGCGCCAGGAGATCGTTTTGTGCAAGACCTCTTAACGCAGCAGAATTGTTTGGATTAGCGCTTAAAGCCAATCTAATTTGCTGAGGATCTGAGATCTCTCCAACCTGTCGTGATTGTTGCGCTATATACAGATCTGTCTTAACCACAAAGATTGAGCTCGCAATAATCATACAGACTATTAGAACCCGTTTCCATTTCTTGAACACTGTTTACTTCCTCATTCTCACTCAAAGTAAGCCACTTATAAATTAAGATCGAATACCAGATGACTAAATTGCTGGAAAGAATCCGATCCATCAATATGAGTTACAGTTCTGCATGATCAGTTTTTACTGAAATGCACCTGCTCATCGAAGCGATTTTCAATATAAATAGATTTATATTATTTAACAGGACATCATCCTGGTGATATACTGAATTTTTACAGAATAGTATATTATGTAATCCCTTGATACCGGCCCAAATTATACGAATACTTGGAAATGTTCGATAAAAAGTGCAGGTTAAGCTAAGCCTTCAGGTTAGATTTTGACTAGTATACTGTATAATACAGCATCACCCGTTTGGCAATGAAGCCTTATTACAAGGAGACCACCGCTTTGACCTTCACCCTTAAGTTTGCTTGTATGGCCTCATTTCTGGCCACATCGCTGCTTATCCCAATATCAAATGCCAATGCACAGTTTCAGCGTTTCGGAGGGAACCCTTTTCAGCCGCCAATCGCATCCATTCATCCCGAAAGAATACGCGTATTCCATGTGAGCAATCTTACACTTCATATCATTCTGGATCCCACAAACCATACGGCTGAAGCCGTCTCTGTTAACACTCTTACACCACTCGATCATACTCTTCAGGACGTAACGCTGGATGCTGGTGCAAATCTGGAGATCGCCAGCTGCAGTATCGATGGCATAAACGCCAAATTTGTTCACAAAGCAGATAAGCTTATAATTACAGCTCCAAATCCTTTGCTAGTTGGCACCTATTACAAGGTTGAGACGAAATACAAGGTCATGCCATCTGTTGCAGGATCTGGGGCTAACGGCGTGGGGGGAGTTCGCTGGATTGATCCCGATCCAGCACATCCTGATAGAAAACCCGAGTTCTGGACACAGGGTGAAACCCGTACCAACAGAGACTGGGTTGTATGTTACGACTATCCCAATGACAAATGCACAAGTGAGACAGTTACCACAGTCCCTGAAAACTGGACGGTGATAGGCAATGGTACCGCTGGTCCCGTGACAGTGGACAAAGCCAACCATACACGTACGTTTACCTGGACAATGACTCAGCCGCATTCTACCTATCTTCTTTCGCTGGTTGCGGGAGTTTTCGATGTGCAGTATGGTGAGTGGCGGGGTATTCCGTTGATTTATGAAGTTCCAGGCGGCATGGGGAAACAGATACCTGCTATGTTCGGCTGTACTCCCGATATGCTTTCGTTCTACTCCGACATCCTGGATTTTAAATATGCATGGCCAAAATATGCTCAGGACTATGTGTATGATTTTCCTGGCGGTATGGAAAATGTGAGTGCCACAACCCTGGGCGGTGAGGAAGCAGATAACCGTTCAGGTGAATTCCCATTAGCAAGTCTCATTTCGCATGAGTTGGCTCACCAGTGGTTTGGCGATCTGGTAACGTGTGACAACTGGGGGGATATCTGGCTGAATGAGGGTTTTGCCAACTTCTTTGATGCACTGTATTTGGGACATTTGAAAGGAAGAGACGCTTACGAAACGGAGAAGAACGGCTACCTAAGAGGTTACATTGGCGAATCTCACAGATATGAACGGCCAATTGTCACTCAGATGTACTCCAATCCCGATGCGGTTTTTGATGCCACCACCTATGATAAAGGTGCGCTGGTGCTTGCCATGCTCTATCACCGACTGGGACATAAGATGTTCTTTCACTGTCTGCATGTGTATCTAACAGATTTTGAATACAAACCTGTCAACACTGAAGATCTTGAAACAGTAATGAGTCGAGTGTCCGGGAAAAACCTTACGCCATTCTTCGATCAGTGGCTTTATGGTCCAGGGCATCCTATCCTCGACACAACCTGGCATTACGATCCATCCGGCAAGCAGGTAGTTGTTGATGTGAAGCAGCTGCAGTCTACTGCCGATGGCGTCCCCATTTTCCATACCCCTATTACATTTGGCCTTCTGTTCTCGAGTGCAAACGAAGGCAAAATGGTTTCAATTCATGAAAAGCTTACATCGGCAGACCAGACTTTCAACATTCCGGTTAGTGAAGTGCCAGCTGCACTGCTCGTGGATCCCAATCACTGGCTGCTAGCTGAACAGCCCCATCTTCACTGGACAGCATCAGAACTGCCAGCTATTTTCAACCTGGCACCAACTTACCTTGATCGACTGGAAGCAGCTAAACGACTGGCTGCCTTATCTACCACATTAAATCAGCAGACAATCAATGAGTTTGAAATTGGCCTAATTCGAGATCCATCCAACTATGTGAAGGAGTTCCTGATTAGTAAGCTTGGAACAGTGAATAATCCGCAGATTCTCTCAATAGTTAATCGTTATGCTAACTCTGGACCTGACAGGTTGAGAGCTGCAGCTATCTCTACGCTTCCAGATCAGAAATACACGGCTGCCGACCTGCAAATGGTCAAAGCGTATGCATCCAGCAAAACCGCTCCATACTCCCTGGTTACAGCATCATTAGAGGCTCTGAGTAAAATGGATGCTGCAAATAGTATGCCTGTCTATGCGTTCCAGATCAATCAGAAGTCTATTTATGACCAGCTGGCCCGGGCTGTGGTTATTGCGATGGCTAATGTGAAGAGTCAGCAGGCAACTGATATCCTGATACAGGGAACTGCATCCAGCCATAGCCCATACACCCGCTACCAGGCCATCCAGGAACTTCAGAATGCTGCTCCCGACAATGGCAAAACATCCGCATGTTTGATAGCACTGCTGAACGATAAAAGTCCATTTCTGCTTCGCGCAGATTTAATGGCGATTAAGAGAAGAAAAGTTGCAGCTGCATTACCAGCCATGACTGAACTTTTGAAGGTTGAAAAAAGTGCTGGTCTTAAGCAGTTACTAACAGTTACAATAGACTCATTGCAAGCTAACCATTCCTAGAATCTTTCCCAGATTCTAGGTCATCATAGCCAGAGCAGTTTCTACTGTCTGTCTCAGTACACTAAGCGAGAAGGGTTTTTCCAACAGGTTTCTCCCTAATTCTAGCTTGCTGTCATCGAGTAGACTGCTCTGTTCTGCATAGCCGGACATATAAAGCACCGGAAGATTGGACCTGATTGCCTCCATTCGTGATGCCAGAAGGGTACCGCTGATGCCCGGCATCACCACATCTGTAACCAGAAGGTCTATATGGCCTTCATATTCATAAGCAATCTGAAGCGCTTCCACGCCAGAGGATGCTGTTAGAATTTTGCATGTTTCTGACTGTAAAGCAGAAGTAATCAGTTCAAGAATTCTTGGGTTATCATCTACCACAAGCAGAGTTCGCACCGAAAAGTCTGCTCGAAGCTGCTTGGGAACTGAGTAGACAACTGCCTGTTTATGCACCCTTGGCAGATAGACAAAGATACTCGTGCCTACTCCGAGACTACTCTCTACCCGTAAGCCGCCTTTGCACTGCCTCACTACGCCATCACAGATTGCCAAACCTAAGCCCGTGCCTCTATTTCTCTCTTTTGTGGTAAAGAAGGGTTCAAAAATTCGGCTCAAGGTCTCACTATCCATACCTGTACCGGTGTCTGTAACCTCCAAACACACATACGATCCAGCAGAAGGCGAACCTTGAAGTTTAGTTCCCGTTCTCTTGTCAAGGGAGACAGCGGATGTGGAGATTGAGACTGTTCCTCCATCAGGCATTGCATCTCTTGCGTTTGCACACAGATTAAGCAGCAGCTGTTCTATCTGTACAGGATCCACATTCAGAAAACATTCAGTTTCTGACAGGTTTAAGGATATGGAGAGAGAGCTGCCAATTAATCCGTTGAGTATAGGAAGCATCTCGCGAATATGCACATTTAGATCAAATGTGCGAGGATTCGAAGGCTGTTTTCTAGCAACAGCCAGCAGATGACGGGTTAGTTCAGCGGCACTGTTGGCTGCTGTCTCTACTCTATCCAGAGCTGTTTTAGCTTTGTCATAACCTTCGTTTGGCATACCAGACCTGGCAAACTCTGCAAAGCCTAGAATAATCTGAAGCAAGTTATTAAAATCGTGTGCCATTCCACCTGCCATACTTCCAATGGTTTCCATTTTTTGCGACTGAAATAGCTGAGACTGGATTTTTTTCTGTTCAGTAACCTCCCAGCACAATCCTGCTATCATCGAAGGTAGTCCATTCACATTATAGACCACTCTTCCTCTTGCACTGAACCAACGTTCACTTGCTCCGGGCGCAGCACTTCTAAACTCAACATCCAGCGGCTCACCGCTGGCACAACATTGCTGAACAGCGGACTTGACACGGGCACAGTCGCCAGGGAAAATAATGTTGCTTATATCACGTTTTTTTGCTAGAGAAAATGCTTCTTTGAAGCCAACAAAAATCTCTGGATCATCCGTACAGTATGTGGAATTATCTTCTAAATGATGAGACCATGCAATCACTCCAGCGGCAGCAACAGCACCTCCAACTCTTAACTCATGCTTGTTCTGCTTGTCGGCAAAGCGGGTTTTAGTGATGTCCTTGAGAAGACCAAGTGATCCAATTGGCTTGCCCTGTTCATTTCTAATTAGAACAGCGGTATCCTGAATCCATAATTTTCTGCCTTCCCTGCTATTGATGAGATACTCCACTTCCCAGAAATCCACATCTCCCCGTTCCATAGCCAGCGACGCTTCCTGCTCTGTCATTTTCTCCAGTGCGCCCTTAAGAACAGATTGTTCTGTTATCATCGGCCATTG
>JAJZFJ010000069.1 GCA_021805395.1 bacterium | reverse complement strand
ATACTTTACAACTTCGACTGGTCGGTTTCTAGTCAACACAAAGCACCAAATCCCACATTGTAATCGGTCGCACTCTGCCCACCCGCGCAGGCGGGTGCTGTCGACCCAGGGAGGGGATTCATCCCCTCCAGGGCAGCCTCCAGGGCCAGCCTCCGGTGCACAACACAGGCCTGTGCCACGACCGGTTAAAACCGGTCGCTGGCGGGCTAACCGTCCGCCTGCGCGGACGAGATGCGAAGGACTGTATACTTTACAACGTCGACTGGTCGGTTTCTAGTCAACACAAAGCACCAAATCCCTAGCCGCAATGGCTCGCGCTCTGCCCACCCGCGCAGGCGGGTGCTGTCGACCCAGGGAGGGGATTCATCCCCTCCAGGGCTCGTGCCAACAGCGCAGGGAGAGGTGCCGAAGGCAAGGTAGTGGTACATATAGCCTCTCAGCAGTAACGACCAGAGGAATCAGTCTTTCGCATCTAGCCCGCGCAGATGGGCTTTGGGATTTCAGCACGGTACTTCAGTGCCGTGCCTACGCCGACATAAGAAGCAGTAGAGTACTATACTGGCGTCACCATAAACAGCCCGGATTTCCCCTCATCCTGGCATACTTCGGTAAACGTTTCACACCAAACAGAAGAGGTTGCCAGTTACTCTGGCAACCTCCTCTACATCATGAGCCATCTATTGTACTGTCAGTTTTTAATCCCTGTAGGATCCCCGGGCCTGACATTGGCAGGTGGTAACGGGTCTGCATGACCAGACCGATAATTGGCAGGCATTTTGCCTTCATTTGGCAATTGTGCTATTGGTGTCCCTGCTGCTCCAGGCGAAGGTTTGTATGGTGCTGGCTGCATATCCTTGAACAGCCACAAACCAAGCCCTAACACCATCACAACCACTGTCATCACAATCACTATTGGGTTGATCTCTCTTTTCATAACTGCACGATCTTCCTTTCAATATAGAGTTATGGCCAGTTACCCTGATTTCCACCACAGGTTACATCCAGTCCATCATGTTCAGGAATAATGTCGTACCAGTTACCTGTCCATCTGGAAACAGAGTATGGACTCACTTGTGGCCAGCATCTATAACCCGGAAGTATTACAAGTCCATTTGCGTTCTCATGTACAGGGTGTACATGACCATCTGTGTAAAGCAGGTTGCTCGCATGGCTGTGTCTCCATGCAATTTCATTTGCACCATCTCCAACTGCACACCAGTTCCAACCCGGATTGTTACAGTTGTCACGCTCATACAGCATCACAGTGATGGTGGGATATGATATTGTTGAGTCTGGAACGGTAAACTCACAACCAAAATTACTCAGGAAGCAGTTATGTGTGGTACTGCTTTGAGTGCACGCCCAGCACCAGCCCATATTTCCTGGCATGGTGTATGACCGTTTTTCCATCCCCATTTTGGTCATAACTGAAGGTGAGTAGATATCACTAGGACACGTGATAATACCGTTATTCTTGGTATAAGGATAGATTAAACGATCCCATGTCATTGGCTGATTTACCGGATCCGTAATCCCTGGGCCACCATCCCCGTACCCTACAAGAGGTCCAGGTAAAATTTCGTCATAGTCCTGCTCATACATCATCATGGCAATGCCAAGCTGGTCAAGGTTTGAAACACAGGTGATAGCCCGTGCTTTTTCCCTGGCCTGTGCAAAAACAGGAAAGAGAATGGAGGCAAGAATGGCAATAATTGCTATCACCACCAGAAGTTCAATTAACGTAAAACCTTTCGTACCGTGTTCCGACCTCATAGTTTCCTCCCGAATATTGAATGAAAGCCGCTGAAAAGGAGCAAATGATATACCTTTGCATCAGTGCTCGCTTTCAGAGGGTAGGTATATGCTCACAATTGCTTGCAATAAACAATTATGAGGATAGTATATCACATTATAGGCGATTAGATAAATCTTTTTTTGTTGTACTATAAAACCTTCGCTCGCATTTATATATTCACCAAGTGACTAAGATTATATATCTGAATTCAAGGCAGCTACTACTTTAGATAACCATGAAGGAGAACCGCCTCAAAACAGAGTACTAATGAGTTAACCAGGAATGAAGACAACAGGTTCGCTGCAGAGTCTCTAAAGGCATTCTGAAAAACGGAGGTTGAGATGAGAATTCGTCTGATACAATGTATTGCTTTTGCGGGAACAGCCATGCTCATTGGCAGATGTCTGTTCACCATATCTGCTTCTGCACAGACTCCTGCCAACCTTCTTCCTACCAGAGTACAAAATCTCAGTTCCCTGCCAGTTCTTATGCCCAATTCCAAAAGTGGTGACTATACAGTTGCACCGCCTTACTCAAATGCTGCAGAACTAACTGCTAATCCATCGGTGCCAAAGGGCATGATCTACCATTTCGTCATGCAGTCAACCGAAAGCAAAATCTATCCCGGAATCAGTAAAACAGCGCCTGGGAAAGTGGTGCCATACGATCGCAATGTAACAGTATATGTGCCCAGTCAGTATGTGCCAGGCACGCCTGCACCATTTTTAATCTCACAGGACAGCATGGGTGAAGGCCAAATTCCAACGATTCTTGACAACATGATCTATCAACATCGTTTGCCTGTTATGATTGCGATTATGATTGATTCCGGAGGTGGAGATGCTCAGGGAAGTGAAAGAGGGCTTGAGTACGACACTGTTTCAGGCAGATATGCAAGATTTATCCAGAATGAGGTCCTTCCAAAAGTATCACGGTTATACAACGTAACGCTCACAAAGAATCCAGACGGCCGAATGACTATGGGTGGCAGTTCAGGCGGAGCTGCAGCTTTTACAATGGCGTGGTTTCGTCCAGACCTCTTTCATCGTGTACTAACATATTCGGGCACATTCGTTAATCAACAGTCGCCATTCAATCCTGCATCTCCCCACGGAGCCTGGGAATACCATGAGCATCTCATCCTGCAAACCAAACGTAAACCGCTCAGGGTATGGTTGGAAGTTGGTCAGAACGATTTAGGATCAGGAAACGATATCTCTACACTGCACAACTGGGTCCTCGCAAACGAGAGGATGGCTGCAGCTCTAAAGGTAAAACACTATCACTACCAGTTCGTTTTTGCTCAGGATGCTGGGCATGTGGATGGACGAGTGGTTGGTGAAACGCTGCCTGAAGCTCTTGCCTGGGCCTGGAAAGGCTATCCTATCTCGTCAGTGAAGAGTTGAATTCAGAACAGCCTCAGAAACCTGAAAATTCACACTGTCTCCATGCCTTTTCTTTCTTGTTGTATAAGAAAAATACTGCATAAAAATGAATCAGGATAACCTGCCTCATATAATTACGTAGAGTTAAAATCTTCTTGATCTATTTCCAATTCATTTTTTGGCCATTATTTCAATAGAAATCATTTTCAATCGGATACTTTCATAACTATTTTACAGCATGGTTCATTTAATCCTTATTTTTTGATTATCACGAAATCATGATATTTTTTGACGATGTGCACCGGTATGATATTCGTTTGTATATAGACTATTCCGCAATAACTTGCTGTTTTCCTGTTGACACTCATGGTACATCTACTGCAGACATGCCTGTATTTCATAAAACTTGTCGGACCCAAATGGCAAGACTTCACACCGCTTCATTAGTTTGGGTTATACATCTGGATATTAGAGACAGCTATAGTTACTCCTGTTTCTATTTTGTTAGAATAAAGACTAAAGCATATAATTAGTTTGAAAGATGAGAAGCCATCAATCCTGCGCTACTACTTCACTTAACAGTTCACCATGGAGGTATATTTGGAAGATTGAGTTCAACATTTGTGGTGTTTCCCAAAGAGAGTGCTTTCAGTTCGTATTCATGCTGATATTACCTATACATTTCCAGCTAAAGAGAGCACTATACATGAAATACGCTTGTTCTGGTAACCAGCAGTTATCAGTTATTTGGAATAACCCGTACATTTTGCAGTGACATAATTGAGCTGTTGAAGATTACACTCAAATATATGCACAATCAATATTAACGATTCCTCCGCTATTCCAGATATGGTTATATGGTAATCGCATCCTTAGCAGGAGTAGTAATAATCTGAATAATTTATTTATCTTTCGATTTTTTTAAATGAATACAGTCTATACACTATCGTATTTCCAACCAAAATGAATACATATTTCCAACCAGAACATCAACATCCAGTAATTTTCATGGATGTATGAGTAGCAGTAATGAAATTTTAAATTGTCCCATAGACATCTTAAATAATTTCTGCAAAGTCTGCAATGTTTTGAAGTGTTATCTCCGTATTATGAGAATAACCCATTCGACAGGCATCTGCAAGCTTGTCAATACGATGAGACTTTATGGCTAAAATATAACCTCTAATTTCCTCGTTATATTTTTTGCTTGACTTAATGGGTCAATTGGGTTCATCATATAACTAAAACTTTAACGAGAAATCTCTTCTTATGTCAACTGAACGACGATGGAGCCAATACTCCATTGCTGCTGAAATTCGCCATCGCTACGATGCAGGTGAAGATCTATCCTATTCCTATATGGCTGCCTCCGATATAGCCCTATTGCGCGCTACCATGCGCTACTATGGCTCATGGAGGGAGGGTGTTGAAGCTGCCGGGATCGATTACGAATCCGTTAGCCGATACCGCACATGGACGCCAGAACGAATTATCGCTCGCATAAAAGAGCTTCACACTAACGGCGCCGATCTCAGCTGGCGGCATGTCAGCACAAGGCTCGATCCACAACTTGCAGCAGCAGCAACCCGCAAACAGCATTATGGCTCATGGAGATCAGCTGTCGCAGCGGCAGGTTTAGACTACTCCCGCATTCGAAGATACCGAGAGTGGACAGGCAATGCAATCATTCATCGCTTACAGGAGATGCATAGGCAGGGTATCAATCTCAATGCCAGGCATGTGGAAGCAATGGATATTACTCTAATTACTGCAGCTAGACGAAAGTTTCTCTCTTGGGAGGGTGCTCTAGAGGCAGCCGGCCTAGATCCTGCTGAAATAGCAGTAAGAAGAACTGTCAGAAGAGGCAGACGTCTCGAACCCGATAAGTCAACATCACTTAATCGAAGCCGCTAAGCTGGGTTTCATACAGGCGGGAATAGGGTCCACCTGATTTCATCAGCTCTCTATGCGAGCCTGTTTCCACTATTTTGCCCCTATCCAGCATTACAATTCTGTCGGCATTCACTATGGTAGACAACCTGTGTGCTATCACAAGAGTTGTTCTTCCTTTCATCAAATGCTCCAGAGCTTCCTGTACTAACGCCTCAGAAGCTGCATCCAGAGAAGATGTGGCTTCGTCCAGTATCAAAATGCGGGGATTCATCAAGATTGCACGTGCTATAGAGATTCGCTGTTTTTCTCCACCAGATAATCGAACTCCTCTATCTCCCACTATTGTGTCCAGTTTAGCCTCAAAACTTTCCACAAATGCTGCATTTGCAAGTCTCAATGCGTGCCAGACCTCTGCATCGGTTGCTTCTCTATAACCGTAGCACACGTTGTCGCGCAGGGTTCCAGCAAAAAGCCATGTCTCCTGCGGAACAATGCCTATCTGCCTTCTAAGGCTTTCGGTCTGCACATTGCGTACATCAATACCATCGATCAGAATCGCGCCATGAGTAGGATCATAAAATCTTGGAATCAGATCTGCCAAGGTAGACTTTCCTGCTCCACTCTTTCCAACGAGAGCAACCACCTCACCAGGTCGCATCTCAAATGAGACAGCATCCAGTACAAGCGGGCTTTCAGCATCATAGCGGAATGAGACATCATCAAACTTCACGGAGCCATCAATCACGGGCATAACGATGGCTCCCGGCCTGTCTTCAACTTCAGGATTTACATCTAATACTTCGTCGAAAATTCTGCCTGCTGCGCCCAGAGCGCGTCCCCTGAGGGTAACGATTCCGCCAAGACTGCTGAACGAGCGAGATATACGATCTAACAGAAACAGGAAGGCAGTAAAGCCACCAACTGTCATGCCTCCATGCAATACCCATCTCCGTAAATAGTATGGCACCGGATTATGCGCTGCAGCTGCTCCATAATGATGAATATACACCGTAGCTGCAACCATATTTCCGCCAAGGAACATAATGAGGGCGATACCAAAAGCACCTATAAAATCGGTGATTGGCCGTAGCCTTGCACTGCGCCGAACGCCAGTCATTATGTTTTCTAACGTTCTGTCGTTCTCACTTCTAAACCGGTCTATCTCATGACGTTCAGCTGCAAATGACTTCACCGCACGTGCTCCCGCCACAGTCTCCTCAACTATATTTGTGACAGATGCCAGGCTGTTCTGTATTGTCCTTGAAATTCTTCGGATCTGGCTGCCAATACGCTGGATAGTGTATGCCATACAAGGGATAAAAAGTAGAGAGATGAGAGCCAGAAACCAGTTTTTCCAGAAAAGAATTGCCAGACATATTATAATTGTGAGGGGGGCAGATATGATCTGCCTGAGGCTCATGGCAGCTTCCTGAATCACGGGTACATCGTTTGTCAGCACCGATATAATGGTACCGGTTCGCTGCCGATTAAAATACGAGAGTGAAAGTGAGTGAAGATGCGAAAAGATCTGCTCTCTAAGGCGTGTAACCATTTTATTTGCTGTGAGAGAGAGGAAATAACTCTGGCCGTAGGTAAAAATCCCTTTCACAAGAAATACAAAAACCAATGCACCGCAAATAAAGTTAAGGTGACCTACCTGACCGCGTGTCATCGCATCCATTGCCTGATTTATAAAAAGTGCCAGACTGGAATCGAGTACGGCAGTAATGGCTGCACAGATTAGCCCGGCAGCAAGTATCTTGCGATATGGTTTTAGGTATGCTAACAGACGTGACTGAGTTGTCATTAATCTTCCTTGGAAGTATGTAAAAGCTGAAGAATTTTTTCGGCAGCCCTGCCACTTGCACCTGAGGTTCCCAACGCATCCCGTACAGAGAACAGGTCAGTCCGCATCTGGCTTCTAAGCTCCAGATCGCGCATCAGTCGCAGAGAAGCTTCACTAATAGCTGAGGGCGACGCCTCCTCTTGAATAAGCTCAGGCACAATTTTCTTGTCCATCATGATATTGGGGAGTCCGATATACTGTATCTTCCTTTTCAGACCTCTTAACTTGTACTCCATAGCCATGATGCGTGAACCACGATAGAGAATAATCATTGGTGTGCCAAATATAGCTGCCTCAAGAGTGGCTGTTCCAGAACACACCAGCAACAGATCACTGTATGCCTGCACCTCATGAGTCATATTTCTGGCCAGTACGATTGCAGGAAGCGATGTTGCTGAGCTCTTTTGCTGTGATGGATCTTTTCTCTCTGGAACAAGCACACCGGTGTCTGTAACCAGAATTGGTGACGTCCGAGCTTTGAGAACGTCTGCCCCTCGGGCTAGAGGCGATATTATACTGCGATCCGCTTTTTCAGACAGGTCGTGCCAAATCTCGGTTAAGCGGTCTTTAAGATCCTGTCTTCCAGTGAGCAGTTTATACATCTGATCCTGCGATATGCCTGGGGCAACTCCAATAACAAACTGTGCCCTTTTCTCCGAAGCTGCTATCAAGCCTGCTGCATCAAGCATTGCAGGCATAAGATGCTGAATCTCATGAGATCGACTTCCGGGAAGCAATCCTATGATGGGGTCGTTTGGATTTAAACCGAGATTGTCTATAAACTCTTCACGAGACAGTTTTGTACTGGTATTTTCCAGAATTGGATGTCCAACCCATTCAACATTAGCTCCAATCTGTTCGTATCTGTCTACCGACCACTTAAACGGAGTTAATATAAGATCGGTTGTTTTAGCAAGTTCTGGTGTGGCATAGCCAGTTCTGCGCCATGAACCAGGTGGAAAGTAGTAGCAGACTTTGAGATCAATGGATTTACAAAAACGAGCCAGTCTGACGTTAAATGCCCCAAAATCGATTGCCACTACCAGGTCGGGTTTCCGTTTTCTGAGAGTTGCTCTCACTAGCGGAGCGACCTTCAATAGAAATCTGGGAACTTTCGGGAGAGCTTCAGTGATGCTAATTGCGCCCCAGCTTGCACTATCTGCTATCAACTCCACACCGGCATCCTGCATCGCTTTGCTGCCAACGCCCCATAATTCAAGTCCCGGTTCTCTAGCCAGCAGTTCGCGTGCTAATGCTCCTCCTATGCGGTCACCTGATAGTTCTCCAGAAAATAGAGCAATCTGCACTCAGTCAATCTCCCATCATCTGTACTAGAGAGGTGGAGGATTGTTTGCGCGTCCGTTAAAGCCATCTCGTGTGCGCTTTATAAAATCCACTAATCTATCTAATTCCACGCTGCGCTCAATCTCTTCTTCTATCTCTTCCAGCGCTTGAGACATGTTAAGATTCGACCTGAACAGCAGCTTATATGCCTGACGCAGCTCTCCTCGAACTTTGGCAGGAACCCCCGCCCTTCTAAGTCCACGGATATTAATGTCGTACACTTTTGCGGGTCGGCCTTCAGCGAGCATAAATGGCGGTATGTCTCTAGTAACTCCGGACATACCTCCAACCATTACGTATGCACCTATGGTGCAGTTCTGATGAACTCCGCAGATCCCGCCAAAGTTGGCATAGTCTTCAACTGTTACATGGCCACTAATCCCGACGTAGGAGGCAATGGTAACATGATCACCAATCACACAGTTGTGGCCGATATGTGCATAGGCCATAATCATGTTGTGATCTCCAATGCGAGTGACAGCCTCTTCTCCAGTGGCACGATGGATTGTTACATATTCTCGAAGAATATTGAAATCTCCGATAACCAGATATGTGCTTTCTCCATGGAATTTGTAATCCTGAGGTGGACCACCTAAAATTGCGCCACCAAAAATCTGGCAACCTCGTCCAATATGAGTATTCTCTAAAAGCTGTACCTGTGATTGGAGAATTGTACCAGAACCTACCCGACAGTTTGCCCCAATTGTGCAAAAGGGCCCAATTTCGACATCTGGCTCAATCTCTGCAGTAGGATCAATAATGGCAGTGGGGTGCCAGCACTTGTTCACGAATCTTCTCCCCCTGATATCGCATTTCCCTCAGCAGGTGATGTGCGATCCATGAGTTTGAAAACCATTTCACTACGCGCAACTACCTCGCCTTCAACTGTAACGTTCATATGCGCTTTGCCAATGGAACCTCGCACCTGAGCTACAACAGCTTCAACTATGAGTGTATCTCCCGGGACAACTGGTTTTAACAGTCTGCACTTGTTTAAGCCACCCAGAAATGCCAGCTTCCCCTTATGTTCTGGAAGCGATAACATAATAATCCCTGCTACCTGTGCCATGCATTCCAGGATAAGTACTCCTGGCATAACTGCTCTTCCTGGAAAATGACCCTCAAAGAATGGCTCATTAATTGTTACGTTTTTAAGAGCCAGCACCCTCTTGCCAGGTGTTAGCTCAAGAACCTTATCCACCATAAGAAATGGATATCGGTGTGGGAGGATATCCCAAATGGCCTCTATAGAAAGAGGCATTTCCAAGCAGTCTCCTTTTCGCGGCAAATCGTTCCCCATTCCGTTTCTACGTGCACTTTGTCTGCGCAGTGCGCAGAGCGGCAACGGTAGCGTTATTTATTTCATGCCCAGGTCGATATACTGAAACAAACCCCTCTATGCGAACACCAGCTAAAGCAAAATCACCAATTAAATCCAGTAACTTATGTGCTATCCACTCCTGTGGAAGTCGGAGTTCCGTAGAGAATTCTGCTGGAGGAGTAATGATGAGAGCGTTGTTCAAAGAACCCCCCTTTGCTAATCCAGCTGATAAAAGATAGTCTACTTCTTTTCTAAACGCAAAAGTACGAGCCGATGCAATTCCTGAAAAGTATCCATTTCTTCCATTCTGCAATGTATTCCATTGTAGTTTACCACTTCCATCCTGCCAATCATCAAAGTTTACATCAACTTCAAGAGTAAGCCCTGCTTCAATAGGAGGCCCATACTTTCCAATGCTCTTACCTACCATTACTGTATCTTCATGACAAATCCTGCAAATTGGCGCAATTTCATCCTGAATCTTAATTCCCGCACTGTCTACTGCGAGTGCCCACTCCTGTCCACTGCCATCCAGAATTGGAAGCTCATTGCCATCCACCTCAATAATCGCGTTGTCTATATTGCAGGCATACAGCACAGATAAAAGATGTTCCACTGTTTGTATGGATACGCCATCAATCTGGAGCGTGGTCGATCTTTTCGTATCTGAAACATTGTTCCATAGTGCAGGAATAGAGGTACCGTTTACCAGAAATACGCGTCCCGTATTCGGGTCGGAAGGCCGCAGAGTTACCTTAGCCATCTTGCCGGTATGTATTCCAATACCCGATATACAAACACTCTCATGCAGGGTTTGCTGCATGGAAACTGGGGATTTGTGGAACAATTCAGTTATCTTGGCCACCCTGTTTTTTCTCTAACTCGGCAAGTCTGTGTTCTAGTTTGCGAATCTTGCGAAGAGCCTCTGGAAGAGCAGTTATTGCGGCATATTCACGCAATCGTTTTGTACGTGACCGCGCTGGAAAGCCTATCACCACTTCACCAGCCTCAATATCGCTTATAACCCCAGACTGAGCAGCAATTTTGGCACCATCACCAATATGGATGTGATCCGCTACACCCACCTGGCCACCTAAAACCACACCAGAACCAATTGTAGTACTTCCTCCAATTGCTACTGCGCCAACGAGTATTGATCCTGCTCCAACTGAAACATTATGACCGATATGCACAAGATTGTCTATCTTGCAGTTGTCGCCAATAGACGTAAATCCCATTTTAGCACGGTCTATACAGCTGTTCGCACCAATCTCCACCTCATCGCCAATCAGTACTC
The DNA here is from genome assembly GCA_021805395.1 of bacterium. Taxonomy (GTDB): domain Bacteria; phylum Armatimonadota; class Chthonomonadetes; order Chthonomonadales; family Chthonomonadaceae; genus JAJZFJ01. Next base: position 30,598 of record JAJZFJ010000069.1, on the reverse strand, counting down.
CCCCCATATGAGGGATCTTTCGTAACAGTCCCGCTACCATGAGATACCCAAAGCCATCTGAGCCAATAACTGCACCCGGATGAATGATACACCGTTTTCCAATGCTCACTTTTTGAACGAGAGTGACGTTTGGATGAATTAAAGTAGATGCTCCCACTCTGCAGCCATCTCCAATATAAACACCGGAGAGCAATGCTACTCCATCTTCAATCACACTGTCTTCACCTATTCTAACGTTGGGACCTATATGGATGTTCAGACCAAGCTGCACACTGCCGGCTATATATGCTGTGGGATGTATGCCAGGTTCAAATACTTTAGGTGGCTCCACTAGTTCAAGCAGTCTGAGGAGGGATTTTCGAACATCATCGACAAGTATGAGATTGATTCCTGTGGGGGGATCGTTGATAATCGTCTTTGATATGAGAGCTGCACCACATTTAGAATCGATAATACGAGAGATGTATTTTGGTGAATCGGCAAAGATCAGATCGCCAGGTCCAGCGGTCTCTATTTCGGAGACTCCAGTTATTATGGCATCTCCATCGCCCCTGTACTCTGCACCTAGATATTCTGAGATCTGTTTAATTGTGAGGGAGGGTTGTGTGACTTCTGAGAACATTCTCTGCTCCGGTTGCAATCTGGTGTAACTTTTTTACGGAATGGTAGATTGGCTTGAATAGAATACCACGACAATCTGGCAGTTGTAAGAAATTAATTACTTGTCTCTAATGCTTCTTTCCAGAGTTGAAGCAGGATCTCTGATGCCGGGAGTATCGACTGTATGTTCCCAACTCCCATTCCAGCATAACAGCACATTGCTTCAATCTCACCTTCCATACCAACTCTTGGCGCGGTGTCTTCATACCTCAAAATTGGTTCGCCATGCCCGTTCACTGCAAGCTTATCACCTTCACCTGGCCGATTTCCCACAGACGGAGAACCATAGGCCTCCCATGTTTCCATAGTTGAATTACGGAGAACCCGATGCGGGGCGCCTTGCCAGCCATCCTGAAAGCACATTGTGAGAGCTGCATCTTCAGCTTCTGCTTCCACTAGCCTTCTCTTGTATTCGGCATGTGCCAGGCTCTCAACCGAAGCCACAAAGCGGGTTCCACACATTACCCCAGCTGCTCCCAACCTTATAAGCTCGGCAATTCTAGTTCCTGTCGATACTCCACCGGCAGCAATCACGGGAATATCACCTGCAGCATCAAGTATTTTGGGCAACAGTGTGTCCATACTGGTGGTAGATTGCACATGACCACCAGCTTCTACCGATTGACATATCACAAACTCTGCACCTATATCGGCGGCACGCTTCATACCATCCACATTCGTTACCTGGACGCCAAGAATGGCATCTGCATTCTTAACCCGCTTAGCATAGGGCGCAGCGTCACCCCATGAAAAACAGACGATAGGTGCACCAGCATTTAATACATTATCCAGACATTTCGGAGCAAATGCAAGAGCGAAATTACACATGAATGGTTTATCGGTAATTCGCCGGACAGCCTCAATCTTCCTGGCACCTTCTTCTTCGGCCTCCCAGGTCATCCCCATAGAGCCAATTCCTCCGGCTCTGCTAACTGCAGCACATAGCTCCACACCCGCTATGCTTCCAGTGGGAGCCTGCCAAACAGGTATATCTGGTAGCCAGTCATTCATCACAAAGTATCCATCAGATCAGTATAACAGTGCAGTAACGCTTGCACAGTGTCATAATCCAGGCTGTCTGGATACCAGCTGAACTCAAAGGAACGAAACATTCCCGCTACATTATCATGACAGAGTAGATGCATCATCCTCGCAAAATCAATCTGGAACCAAAGGCTACCGCTCCAGGAGAACTGCCAACAAATAGTCGTGGCGTATTGCCTGTCTGCATTTCATAACGTTTGCAGATGCTTTCCAGGGCTGAGGAATATTGGGAATTTTCAGAGTTGGCCAGTACTGCAACGGTTCCACCAGATCCCCCTCCGGTAATTCTGGCGCCATAAAAGCCGCTGTCATGACCTTGCTGCATAATCAAATCCACCAGCAGATCAGTCTCAGGGGATCCCAAATCTAACCTGTCAGAATACGATTTATGTGATTCAAGCATGAGAGAACCAGCTTCTTTCAGTATACCCAAATCAAGCATGCCTGTCTCTTCTCTTCGAAGGTCGGCCAGGTGCATCAACCCGATGAATGCACGCGCACGCTCATTCTCAAGAATGGGATGCTCCGCAGCCAGCCGAGGATGGTAAGTTTCTTCCAGGTCTACTTTGGTAACTGTATCAGGCAGCTGACCGTAGAGTTTCCTGTAATCTGCACCCGTTAAAGTTTCGGGAATAAGCTCTCTATATGCTGCAAATTCAGCTGCGCTCATTCGGCAGAGGTAGTTTTCTAGCAACTGGCCACCGCTTTCAAGCTGAATCACTTTAAGACCCATAAATGCGGCAATTCTCGCGCGAGTATAGTTACTTCCTCCAACCGAATGTTTAACTCTTGAATCAATTCCAATAAATTTCCACCCAGCAGGAGCTCTGTAACTTCCCAGCAGATCGTGGGGCTGGCATCGCAGTGCCAGCAGTGAGTCTTTTTCTCCGAGAGCACATGTAACCTGGTCCATTATGCCGCAGGGTGCTCCCACAATCTGGTTTTCTACTCTCTGACACCATGCTGCAAGAGTGAGATCACTGGGATGGATACCAGCAGCATCGCTCAGGGCATGCATTGTTGCAACTTCAATGGCAGCGGAAGAGGAAACACCACCACCTTGTGGAACCTCGCTTCGCAGAAGGATATTCGCCCCTCTTTCTCCCAAACGAGAATCAGCTTTCCCTTGAGCCACTCTGCCATATGCAGAAAGCATTATATAAAAACAGCCCGCAACATAAGCAGCCCAGCGGGTTTCTGCGTTGCTGGTTAAACTTCGGTTTACTTCTTCTGGAGTTCTTATTCTGCCATCGGGATCCAGCATTACATCTAAACTAATGGATACATCTCTGTCTTCATCTTGCAGATTGGTTGATACAGATCGAATATGCAGTATACGATCGTCTCGCCACTGCCATGCCACATAGGCTGCCTCTTCAATGGGCATCTCCAGGACAATACTACCGGAATAGTCTGCCACGCCGCCCATTACATCAAGTCTTCCAGGTGCTCTAGCACCCACAATTGGTCCTTCGGCATCAAAAAAGGAGGACATCTCTTGAGTTACAAACCTCTCGAAGTCTGCCCAACCCTGCTCAGCACTACTAAGTTGATCTATTTTCGATTCCTCTTCTGATCTCATTTCACTGCCTCCCCTCACAATCATACTACCCAAAGACAATGATGTCAAACACATTCATGAAAAATCAATCGACATTCTCTTGTGTCAGGTATGTGAATACATTTCATTCAATAACCAAATCTGACGGTAAGAATAAGATTTCATTCTCCACATTCATGAATCTTGTAGCGGCAAATTCCGGTCAGAAGCAGCATATTCCTGGATAGCAAAGAGAGTTTTCAACAGACAGGTTATTAGGGCATAATGGAGTATGAATTGGATTGTATAGCTTTGTATGGACAAAGCTGTGCGGTAGATGATAATAACCTGGCGTATTTGCAAAGTTATTAACTCTGAACTAAAACTTTAAACCTGTATGGAGAGAGAAGACTCAAAACTATCAGTCAACAATCGTTCATCATCACTACTGTTAACAAACGTCCAGTTATCAACAGTTCTGTTAATAACTCCATTCAAACAGACTGCGTAAGCTTTGCTACTATGTTCGTCTACATGTTTAAGGATGAACAGTTGGTACTAATGGTAAGCGGAAATATCCAGGCGGCATCATATAGCGCATGATGCCAGGATTTGAGACTTTTCAACATGCTAATAATCAATATAATCTTCTTATATATAAATAATCGGTATTTATCCGGAATCTCTTTAGGGTGAAATTCAAGAAAAATGCATATAGATAAACTCAACCTGACTTCATTTCGTTGCTGTACCCAGCTGGAGATGTCTCCTGGTAGTGGTCTCAACATTATTCGAGGAGAAAACGCCCAGGGGAAAACCAGCATACTGGAAGCATTATGGCTCCTTACCACCACACGAAGTCTAAGAGCTTTTAGAGAATCGGAGATGATTGAACGCGGCCAGGAGAATGCCCATATCTCAGCATCTGTGGTTCGGGAAAAGATGGGAGAGATAGAGATTCAGGTCTCCATCCATCTTTCAGATAGAAAAACCTTAAAAGTAAATGGATCCAAACGTGCACGTATGGTCGATCTCATTGGTGAATTGAATGCCGTATTCTTTGGTTCACCAGATATGGCAATTGTTGCGGGAGAGCCTTCTGACAGGCGACATTTCATGAATGTTGAGATCGCCCAGATAAGTCCTAAATACATACACACGTTTGCTTCCTATAAAAAAGTGCTGGAGCAGAGGAATAAACTGCTTCGTGATTTAAGAGACAACCCTAGAGGTGCCATACAGTCCGGGCTGGATGCCTGGACAGAGCAGCTTATTGTACATGGGGGCCTTCTGTTCGAAAGAAGGCAGTTCTATCTGGACAGACTGGCTCCAATTGCAGACCGTATACATCAGGAGTTGACAGATGGGAAAGAATGCCTTGAGATCAGATATCTGCCCAGTATTCATTTTGAGGAAACGAATGAAACTATAGATGACTACCCTGATGGTGTAATGGAGGAGAGGCCTCCATTTGTGATAGATGGTTCTGCAAAAGATATCTCGCTGTTTACCGCAGCATTTCGGGAGCAGATGAGGAAGATAGAGCCCGATGAGATACGTAGGGGAACCACCTTAATTGGTCCACAGAGGGACGATATACAGATACTTATTAACGGCAAAGAGGCACGGCTCTTTGGTTCACAAGGTCAGCAGCGAACAGCAGCACTTGCTCTTAAGTTAGCAGAATTCAAACTTATAGAGCTGTGTGTTGGTGAACCGCCAATAATGCTTCTGGACGATGTTATGAGTGATTTGGATGACGCACGCAGGATGCATCTGCTGAGACATGCTTCCACATGCGGACAGACATTTCTGACTTGTACCGCGATTAGATCCATTCCTACTGAAATGTTGAAACAGGCAAATATATGGAATATGTCTAATGGTGAGATCTCTACGGGGAACTTTGAATGAGATGGAATCGGCCACAGAGGCCTGCTCGAAATAGAGAAGGTCTGCAGAATGTGAGTTCAACTCTATCTTCAACCATTGCAAAGATGAAAAGTGCGAGCAAGATCCATGAGAACATGGCACTTGTCTATTGGCCTACCGTTGTAGGCAAGGATGCAGCCAGGGCTAGCAAGGCAATTGCAGTCCGTGAAGGTACTCTCACTGTTCATACTCGCAGCTCTGTGTGGTCGCATGAACTTATGCTGCACCACAATGAAATCATTAAAGAGTTGAACCGCCTTCTGGAAGGCGATTATATTCATATGATTGTTTTCCGACCTGTAGGTGTAGAGACGATTCAGCAGACAACTGAACCTGATCCACATCCCACAGACGACCAGTTGATGGCTGTGGTGTTACTCCCAACTGAACATGCACAGTTGGCGGATAGAATAAAAAAATATCAGAACATTCAGGATTTCCAATTGAGAACCAGGTTACAAAAGCGCATTGTGCAAGAAACGCTCTTGCGTAGATGGCGTCTTGATCATGGTTGGCTTTTATGTCCTGATTGTGATGCAGTGTATTTAACCGAGGGAGAAGTATGCCCAATATGTAGTCTGAAGCGGTATTAACCTAATCAAGATGTCAAGGGCATTAGATGTTTTCTGTTGCTAATTAAGCGATTTGAAGCTAATTAATGATTTTTTTGCATCTTTTCTTGAGTTTTTCTCATATTTTTGCCATAATCAAGGAATAGTACACTTTATTGAGCGTACTAATAAAATAGGGGTACATACCCCAACCGCGTTAAAGCTACCAACGCATCCGTGACTGTGTTGAAATGATAACCAAACTTGCAGGACACAGGCACAAAGGAGACACGAGAAAGATGAATAATTTATCTCGCATTAGTTCAGAAGAGTTTATTTCTGGCCAGGAAGTTGAGCCAGGAACCTATGTGGACATAGAAGCTGGAACTGTGATCCATGTGCAGGAAAAAGATTTTCTACCTGAAGGTAGACGTGTGGTTGAATACACCCGTAAATTCCGCAAAGTAGAGCAGGCAGCATAGAAGTACCTGTAATTAGATTGTGGCAGGTGATCTGGAAGGTGAGAGGAAATGCCTCTCACCTTCCTGTTTTTATGGTATGAGATCTATTCTGGTGTAAACTATATCAGAGAGATAGAGGATAGGGATGACTAGAAGACAATCGATTACAATACGTTTAACTGATGAGGAGCACGAATGGCTTAGACGGTGTGCTCACTGGAATTCGACAAGTGTTTCCCAGCTAATCAGAAATCAGCTGCACCTGCTCATTGCTGAAACTGGATATCTTCGTCCTCCCGACGATGAAGCTCAGGATTTCGGCTATGAAAAAGAGCAGATGCAGTTAGTTGTAACTATTCAGGAAAGTTTGAAGTAACGATCTATTCGTGAAGAAAGCCAGCTTCCAGTTTGCCAGTTACTTCAATCTGCTTGGCACCACTCTCATTGTCCACCCATACACCACAAGGTCCGCCCCCTTCACTGGTTTCCAGTTCAACTTCCGTTCCATCCATTCTTAGTACAGGATGATAGTACTGAGCTACGCTGTTTGCTTCTCCAGCAATATAGTGTCCTATGAGAGCACGTCTAAAGCGGTCTGATGAGATGTTAGGCAGACTGCCATGTACAATTGAACCATTAAAGAAGAGCACATCTCCAGGTTCCATAAGCACTGGTTCAATCTTCACATCTGGGGGAAGCGGCACTGTAACGTCTGTGAAGCTTTGCGATAGATCAGCCTTCACGGGGCAAAGCACTGGCCACTGATGGCTCCCAGGAACAACCTGCAGGCACCCATTTTCTTCATCACACCTATCCAGTGCCATCCAGGCGGCAACACAGGTTCCTGGCTGCACACGCAGATAAAAGTTATCCTGGTGGAGTGCCTGCCCTCTGCCACCTGCTGGTTTGAAGTAGACCATTGTTTGGACTGCATACGGCTCAAGCCCCATTATCTCTGTCAAACATCTGTTAATACGCGGATCCAGCAGCCATTTTAGTGTAACATCATCCCATCGATGCATGTGAATCATTCTTGGGAAGCGCTTGAGAGGGTCTTCACTTGTTAGATCAAGGCCCGCAAAATCTCCTGGTTTGTCACCTTCAGACCGCATTTTCATATAATGATCAACGTATCGATTCGTTTCATCCGTAGAGAATAGTCCTCTGGCTACCGTGTATCCCTCGGTTTGAAACTGATTGGCAAGTGCATTCTGGGTAAGCATTGTTACCTCCTAAAATCTAACTTTAGCAAATTGAAGCTGTATTGCTAAAGTATTATAGCTACTGTTTATTACGCTGTCAACTGAAAGCATATCAAGTATTCGCAATTCAATTGCATTACATGTTTTCCCATGGTTTTATGCATTAGACCTCCCCGAAATGAGTGATTCTATTTAGTCAGTAAACATGCTGGCATCATTTCCAGGCTATTAAATAAGGAAAACCAGTAATTATACTCTCTTGAGTTGGCTGCTAAACACCGATACACATACATTCAACCAGTTTGGCTTATGCAATGCTGCATAATTCAGGAGAGTTATATGTACACTAAACCGTTTAAACTTGTGTTTTTCCTTTGTCTTTCTTCCTTATTGGCGATTATGCTTGCGGGGTGTGGCAGCGGCGGTACTGCTATTACTAAAAGTGCCATGTTGTCTGGAACCGTTAATGTGCCTGCGGGGACTGCAACAAGAGCAACGAGCAGCGAGATACCGCTTCCTGGAGCAACAGTGAGTCTTTACGATATCACTCAGAATGGTACAGCCGCTTTATCAAGTGCTCCTGTCAGCACTACAACAACTGATGTAAATGGCGATTATCAGTTTTCAAGTCTCACCACGGGACATAACTACATTGTGGAAGCAACCAAAACAGTAACCGGGACTGGGGGAGTACCGACTACGCTCAATTTAGGAAGCTATGTTCGAGATAACAGCAGCACTCCTGTTAGCGCAAATGTCGACTCCACTTCCACTTTGGTTAGCAGCTATGTGCTGTCACAGGTAGCAGCGAACACTGTCAGTTCAAGCGAAGATCTCAGTGCTGTAGCCACCCAGGTTCAATCACAAATTACAATAGAACAGAACAGTGGGACTGCTCCTACTGTGGACCTCACAAAGAATCTGGAACAGCATCAGACTGAGTTAACAAGTGTAGAAACAGAGTCTCAAAAAACTCTTGTTTCAGCAGCCTATGTTAGTAATGATCCCTGGGGTGCAATGCTTACTGGTGGAACAGTTCAAACTGCATCAGTTAGTCAGACTGCAAGTAATGGCCAGTCAAGCACGGACTCTGGAGATGGCGAATCTTCTTCCTCAGAGCATGGCATTGTAAACTTGACCATAAACACAACCACAATGGAAGCAAATGTGCTTCTTGTGGTAACAGATTCATCTAATAACATTCTAGATGCAGATACGTTCTTATGTCCAATTTCCTCGAACGGTACATTCTCAGGCTCATCTGTAGACAAGCTGTACACTATTCAGGGAAGTGTGATGGGTGAAGAGGCACATGGCGAGTGGTTTGCTGCAAGTGGGTCTGGTGCAGGTCACTGGGAGGCAGCAAACAGCCAGAGTAGTGATGGATCAGTTCAGTCCTCTGGATATGTATGTGACTTCACAGCATCCAGTAGTTCTTCAGTGCCGATACAGGGTATAGGATTTCTATTCACTCTTTCAGATGGTACTTCAATTGTATACGCAGTACAACCAGGTGGTAATCTTTCACATACTCAGTCCTATGTGTTGATGATAGGGCCAGCTTCCAATTCATCTGGAACTGTAACAGGTCAAATTGTTACACCAGCAGCAACTGGCAGCACTCCATCTGGTACTGTTACGTTAACAAGCAAGTCAGGTGCAACAACTGCTTCAGGGACATGGAACTTTGCTAACCTCCCTTCTGGGAACGTATTCAATGGATCGGGCAGTTTCACAGCAACCTTACTGTAGCATTTCGAGAAGTACAGCCTTATTTATCCCCCCCTGTTATATTTTCGGGGGGATAAATACATGGATTCATAAGTAAGGCAATTTGGATCCCACCGGTAGAGTGAGGGAGGGTACAATAGTACACTAATGCTATTTAGGACTTCTCACTTAAATCACTTCCCGGGGTTGAGGCAATGTGGCTAACTCGCATTGCTATCGCCAGACCATTAGTGGTGTGGCTTTGTTTAGTTGCTACTCTTCTGATTGGGATAGTGTCGTATTATCAGCTTCCTGTTGAACTTAATCCCCGTGTAACAATTCCCACGATTACTGTTGTGACTGCTTATCCAGGTGCGGGTCCATCCGAAGTTGAAAAGCAGATAAGTAAACCCATAGAGGATGTGGTTCGCGGATTGGATGGCGTGAAGAATGTCTATTCAAGTTCGCAGTCCAACCTCTCCATCGTCAGTATCGATTTCCATGTAGGAACAGATATCCCGTCAGTAGAGAGAGATCTTCAATCGAGAATAGATACACTTCGCTCCCAGTTTCCAACATCGGTACAGTATCCCGTAGTTGCACCACTAGATATAAATACCCAGCCTATTATGACGCTGGGAGTTAGCAGTAATTCTCTTCAAATAAATCAGTTGCGCATGCTCGTCAAAAAACTGGTTGTGCCAAAGCTGCAGTCTGTACAGGGAATTGGGAAGATTACTCTTCTTGGTGGGGCTGATCCCGAGGTGTCGGTCTCAGTAAGTCCAGATGCACTCGCGCAAAATGGTCTAACAATTCTAGATGTTGTAAACAGCCTGGATGCCGGCGGCATCAATATACCTGCTGGGAATATTAACCAGGGTTCGGCCACAACCGACATTAGAATGCAGGATGATTACGACACTCTCTCCCAGATAAACGAAGCTCCCATTTTTTCGCAGTCTTTAGCTGCCTCATCTGTAGCATCGTTAATGCGCCCTGCTCCCGCATCTGCTGAGCCGCCAGTCCCACCATTTACAGTTGGCGATTTAGCAACGGTGTCGTTATCCTGGGAGAAACCGGCATCCATTGTGGAAATAGATGGCAAACCAGGTATCTCAATAGTAATCAGTAAATCCAGCACTGCTGGAGCTGTAGAAGTTGCAGATAAAGTGAAGAATATTATGAAATCACTCTATCCTGCCCTGAACAATCAGGCCACTCTCAGCATTTTGGATAACAGCACTACCATTGTACGTGCTGCTCTTGATGATGTCGATTTCAGCCTCATTCTTGGCGCAATTCTATCTATGGGGGTAGTATACTTTTTCCTTCATAATGCCCGCGGTACAGTTATAGTGGCAATTGCTATTCCTGCCTGTGTGGCCGCAACTTTTACCATGATGCAGGTGCTGCAGTTAACCTTAAACCAGATGACACTATTGGCACTATCGTTATCTGTTGGCATCTTAATTGATGATTCTATTGTGGTGCTAGAGGCAATTACGCGTCATTTAAACATGGGAGAAACCCCGGCAATAGCTGCATTAAATGGCCGCCAGGAAATTGGCTTTGCAGGAATGACAATTACACTCGTAGATGTTGTGGTATTCATTCCTATCGCGTTTATGGGGGGAATTGTAGGCGGTTTCTTTCGACAATTCGGATTGTGCATTGCGACTGCCACTCTGTTCTCACTTCTGGTTGCTTTCACGGTTACCCCTATGCTGGCAAGTCTTTGGTACAGTGAAAACAGTATTGCCAGAATTAAGACCCGGTTTCAATCTGCTTTTGATCTGCAATATGAGAAGTTGGAGCATTTATACAGACGTTTAATTCGATATGCACTCAGTCATCGTGCTTCGGTTGTACTTACAGTAGTAATTGTGCTAGGTGTTGTCTGCTATTTTTCTGTTGAAAACCTGGGATTCGATTTCATTCCTGGTATAGACCAGGGCGAAGTACAGGTAAATATTGAGATGCCAGCAGGATCCAGCATGCAAAACACTAAAACTGTGACAGACGAGTTAGTGAAAGAGATAAGACGCGTAACCCAAGTCCATACAACAGTTTCAACTGTGGGAGAAATAGTGGGAGGCTTCGGGGTTATTCCCCGTAATGGTTCGCAATATGGCCAGATACTTGTTCAGCTTAAACCGTCGGCAGGAATATTAGCAAAACTGTTCTCACTTCATAACAGCAGCACCCGAATCCAGTCAGATGAGCAGGTTGCAGCGAAAATTCGCAGCCAATTAACACCATTCGCTACATCTGGCAAAAGGATAACTGTTTCAGCGTTAAGATCGGTTATCGGGTTGTCATCTCCTGTAGATATTGAGCTTCGCGGTCCAGACTATTCACAGCTAATTGCTTATGCTTCCAAGGTTCGAAACGTGCTGGCAGGCATGAAGACGGTACTTAATCCTGATGTTTCAGTAAGAGGCGGGAGGCCGGAGGTACAGGCTCTAATAAACCCGGAGAGAGCTGATCTGTATCATATACCGCCTACGCAGGCAGGGCAGATATTGAGAGAAGCAGTAGATGGTGCAGAAGCTGGATCCCTCCAAACTCCAGACAAGGCAGTAACTATCCGGGTGCACCTTGCTGGAATTCAGCAGAATAGCGCGCTGTCTATAGGTTCTGTCCAGGTGGGGTCAGATAGCAAAAACCAGCCGATTCAGCTTTCAGATATTGCCAGTATCCAGAGTGTAATGGGCCCTGCGAATATTGAACGCAGTGATGGACAGAGGCTCATTGAGGTAACGGGTGATCTTGCTCCTTCTGCTCACCTGGGGAATGTTGAAGAGTCAGTTCAATCCAGGATCTCCAGGATAGCTCATCCAGGAATAACCATTCACTGGAGTGGTGATGCTGAAGCTTTAAATGACAACGCTTTGCCTTTTGTGATGTCACTTGGACTAGCGTCGCTGCTGGTTTATCTTGTTGTTGCCACACTTTTCAACAGTTTAAGCACTCCGCTTGTTATTCTATCAGTGCTTCCCATGGCACTCGTTGGGGGATTTGCTGCACTTGCAATCACAGGAGAAGCCCTCTCCCTGGTTGCTGCAATTGGAATTATTATGCTTTGTGGGTTAATGGGAAGAAATGCCATACTCCTGCTAGACAATACTCTAACTCATATTAAAAATGGTATGGGTATTAAGGAAGCGCTGGAGGAAGCAGGGTCAATACGATTAAGACCTATATTAATGACCACCATCGCCACTATCATGGGGATGTTGCCCATTGCGTTAAGGATTGGGCAGGCATCAGAAATACGGGCACCAATGGCAACAGTAGTTATTGGTGGATTGCTGCTCTCTACGCTGTTAACTCTGGTGATGATTCCCATCATCTTCACACTATTTGCAGATTTCAAGATGATTTTAGTTCGCAGGTTTCATCGGACCGACAAGTAGAAGGATGCCTTATGGATCTTAAATTATCATGAGGCATCCATTGTTAAGTGTCTAGTTGCCGCCAAGAGGAGTTGGAGGTGTGGTTCCGGGAGTAGAAGAAGGGTTGCTATCACCACTCATTGTGGAAGGCTGTATCCCAGTACTCTGTGATGGGCTGGTGGTATTCTGTTTCGAAGTATCCGGTGCAGTTGCTGGTGGAGTTGGCTGTGATTGATTCACAGAGTTGGTGGTTTTAGTTGATCTGGTATTCTGTCCAGATGATCGAGAACTATCAAGACTGGAGGGATTCTGCGTGGTTGTGCTGTTATCACCACCGAGTGTCGGTCCACCTGCTGGACCGCCAGATGAGAGACTTTGGGATGGCTGCTGGGTGGGAGGCAGATTACTGCTTGCGCTGGTCTGTGGTGGAGTATAGACCTGTGTGGATGGAGCAGGAGTGGTGATTGCAGGTGGAGAGGGATTACTTACAGGAGGTGCTGGGTTTTGGGGTGTGCTGATTTCCTTGGAAGTTGATGTAGAGGAAGCTGTGTCAGGTCCCTGCCCTCTAGAAATAAGTGGAGCAATTACAAAGAAACCGAGGCATAGGCTTAATGCACCACCGACAAATAGTTGAAGCACAAATTGTGCAGTTGCAGAACTCCGTGACCGCCTGGGAGAGGCATTACGACGAGTATTCATAGTAAAAACTCCAGATTCAATCGATTGATAGTAAATTATACCTATATCAGATGTAACAGTCTGTGATATGCGGCAATTGTTAGCTTAGGATATTCTTATGCAACACGATGCATTCCGCATGCACATTTTAGCAAATTGATTATGCAATTTGATGATTTCAAGGGTATATGAATGGCTGATAACTGCTTTCAGTCTAGATATATACGGGAAAACTTTGACATTAGGTTGATAACTGACAGGCATATAATTCAAAGAAGGTAAGATGAATAATAGAGTAGACCTCTCAAAAATGTTTAAGGCATTGGGTGACCCAACCAGACTGCATATCTACGAATTTCTCCGAGCCCAGAACTGTGAAATTGCGGTAGGAGAAGCAGGCGAAGTTCAGGTTACCAGCGGACCAACAGCTGGACAGATCTGTTGTCATATTACCGGGCAGCCAGAAATTAACTCAACAATTTCACATCACCTCAGAGAGTTGAGGCTGGCAAACCTTATTATCATGGAGAGAAGAGGAAAGAATATGATCTGTTCAATCAATCTCGCCTCATACGCTGTCTTGTCAGATTTTATAAACAACAAGGCAGTTATGCAGAACGAGAGATGCTGTTAATAACCAGCTTTCTGGACTAAAACAGATTTTTAATACCCGGAATATGATTTGCAAGATGCTTATCTCTAATGTGTGCAGAAATGTTATCACAACGCAAATCGATTTAATGTGACCAACGTTTTTCTAAAATGCTAAGACCGAGTATCCATTTAATCTCGTATTGTGTATGTAGTCAATTCACTCAGACTACCTAATTTTGTCAGGAGGAAGAACAATGGACGTGTACATGGTGGATCAGGCATATCAACAGCTTCAGATGGAGGCTCAGCAGGTAAGCTTTAATCTTCAGAATCTGGCGCAGAAGCTGCAAAACGCAAGCCAGGCAGGTAATCAGGATGCCCGTGAGTGGCTTATGGACCTGAAACAGCTGGCCATGCAGATTCAGCAGGAACAGATGCAGATGCAGTCTCTCATGCAGGCTATTCATGGAATGATGAGCAACCAGATGCAGCAGTATAACCAGGGCGGTTTTGTGAACCAGCCAGGCTATGTTCAACAGGGAGGGATTATGGGCGCAGTAGACGGATTTCTGAATTCTGGATTCGGTCAGGCAGTAGAAATGGGAATTGGATTCGGGATTGGAGACGATCTGATTAACAGCATATTCTAGGTTAAACCTGGAGACCGCGCACGTTTATGAGATGCCTGCAGCAAAACTGGCTTTTGCTGTTCGTACAGGTTTTATCAGCCATTTTACGATCAAAGCAAGTCTTTGATGTAAAATCTTCACGGTTTGTGTACAATATCATTCTACACAATTGTGTAAAGTCCAAATAGTATCGAGAAACAATGGAGTAAATAATAATGCCTACACGATCGGCAGAAGCTAAGTGGCACGGAAACCTGATTGAAGGTAGAGGTGCCATAAAATTAGGCAGCGGGGCTTTTGAAGGCCCTTATGATTGGCGTGGCCGTTCCGCAGATGGAGCTGGCACTAACCCTGAGGAGTTAATAGCAGCTGCACATGCTGGCTGTTATTCAATGGCTCTTTCACATGAACTAAGCACGGCAGGTACACCTCCGAAAAGTATTCATACCTCGGCACAAGTGACATTGGAGCAGGTTGACAATGGCTTTGCGATTACCAAAATCCATCTTGTTACCGAAGCAGAAATCCCAGGAATTGATGCGGATGCTTTTCAAAAATATGCAGAATCTGCCAAGAAAAACTGTCCTGTTTCAAAGGTGTTAGCTGGTGCTGAAATCACCCTGCAGGCCTCACTAATATAGAATCTTGCTAAGTGGTGATTCGAAAAGCTTCACCACTTAGCGCCATTCATAGTTGATTAGTAAGCATTCAGTACAACTCGCTCATCTATAATCCATCCACTTTAAGTAACTATCATATACCAAGTCTCACGAGAGTTACGATACGGAAGGTATTCAACTCATCGTAAACAATAGCTATACTATTGTACTTAATGAAAGTTTATTCTTTACGAAGGTCAAGATTCTCGCGATAGATTACAGGTAATAATAAATGAACTATAATAGTTGTATATCCAAGAAAACAGAGAGAGTGATAGTTCTATTAAAGGAAGACTTCGAATATGTCATTACGAGAGAAAATACTGCTGATCATAACAGTACTTTCTGTTACTGTGCTATTTAGACACGTCAGTTATGCGAACGCCCCAGCATCTGTAGAAACGGCATCTCAGTTCCGTTTAGTAGACTCCTCCGGAAATCCGCGTGCTGTTCTCGCTTGCTCCAAAGAGGGAGACCCCTCACTTTCATTTCTCGATGGCAAAGGGAATAAATCAATTGTGATAGGTCTTGATGGTGATACTTCTGATATTAGTATGAAGAACACGAAAAACAAGGCGAGTGTTCGGTTAACCATGCAAGCCGATGGAACAAATGGTCTGGCTTTAATAGATGGCTCTGGAAAAATGAGGACAGGAATAAGATTAAAACCAGATGGCAGCCCGCTTCTTACAATGGATGATATCAGTGGCATTCCACGCGTTGTACTTGAGTCGAGATCCGATGGAAGTCCTGCTCTTCTGCTTTCCAACTCCAATCAAAAGGGAGGTGCAGCAGTATTGGTGGGAGCAAACAATGAGCCTGCCATCATTTTTAATGGTGCGGATGGAAAGCTGATTTGGTCAGTGCCTTCTCAAACTGATACTAAGGAGCAGAAATAGCAGATGGCACAACCTGTCGTATCCGATTCTGCAGCTGTAACTCCAGAGGTTGCTCCGCTAGTAACACCAAACACCACAAAAGCGCGTCAGGGAAGAGATCACTGGTTAAACACACTAATTGTGATTACCACAATACTAATGTTTACACTTGCCATCTCTGTGGGTGTAAGACTTCTCTCATCAATTCATCATACCCTGCTTCTGTTTTCGTTAGGTGGTCTAATAGCTTATGCCTTGGATCCTCTTGTTGAAACTGTCCGAAAAGCAAGATTACCTGCCGGAAAGAGTCGTTCACGCACCGGTTCCGTGTTTTTTGTTTTCATTTTAATGATCTTGATTGTATTTACGGGGCTTGCATTCATTGGCAAGTTTACAGCAAGAGAAGTTAGAATGCTTATAAAAGACAATAGCACTTATCAGGCGGGAATTAAACCAACAGCCACTCCTTACCAGAGAGAGCTTGCCAGACAAACTTACGAAGCGAGAGCACAGCATGAAATTGACGAAGAAGATAAATGGCTTTATGCTCACCACATCCACCTTAATTTAAAACGAAGTATTCAACACCCGCCTACTGGAGTGAAAGCACTAAGCCAAAAAATAACCAATAATGCACTCAAAGTAATTGCTTCAATTGGTAAATTTTTCGTTGAGTCTGTTTTAGTGTTGTTGATCTCACTGTATATGCTGATCTATAGCGAAGAGATCAGAAAGCGAGGGAATGCACGTCTGCCAGACTGGTTGACGCCGTATGCTGAACAGTGGCAGGACGATGTGAATGCAATTTTGGGAGGTTTTGTACGAGGACAGCTTCTTGTTGCTCTGGTAATGGGTGTACTTGGTGGGCTGCTCTGCTTGATCATTGGTATCAAGCTGTGGGCAATTATAGGGTTGTTCATTGTTGTAGCTTCACTTATTCCAGTGGTGGGGCCATATATTGGAGCTATTCCAGCACTAATTTCAGCAGCTATAACTCCTGCTGATGGCTTCATGACTCCCTTAATAAGAGTTGTGGTAGTGGTGGTATTCTTTATTGTGATCAATGAGTTTGGATCGAAAATTCTATACCCACGTTTAGTTGGAGCAGCCCTGGGTCTGCATGAAGTGCTAGTTTTCTTTGTGCTATTTGCAGGTTTTGAAGTAAGTGGATTAACAGGTGTGTTATTTGCAGCTCCCCTAACAGCGCTCTGCATTGCAACACTACCCCAGTTATACAGATTGTGGGTGGGGGCACCACCTATTTCTCTTGTTTCGCCTGCGACTAGACAGAATAACAGGGAGGTATCCAATTGATAGCAGATACTGAGGCTCATATTGATGAGGTAATAGAGAAATATAGCAAGTATGTTAATCCAGGGCTAACAAAGTTGCTCCAGTTTGGCGGCTTTGGAGATGTGGAAATGGAGGCTTTGGGGTGTGAGGTTACACTGGCTTCTGGCACTACCTGTCTGGACTTTCTTGGTGGGTATGGTGTATTTGCACTGGGGCATCGTAACCCTCGCGTAGTTGAAGCGGTCCACCGACAGCTGGACAGGATGCCGCTCTCTACCCGAGCTTTCTTTCATGAACCACAGGCTATTCTTTCCGAGATGCTCGCAAAGTGTACACCGGGAAACCTTACCTACTCATTTTACAGCAATAGTGGAGCAGAAGCGGTGGAAGCAGCGCTTAAGTTCGCCAGGGCTGCAACAGGGAGGACAGAGTTTATCTCAACAGAAGGCGCCTATCATGGGAAATCGCTTGGTGCCCTCTCAGTAACTGGCAGACAAAAATACAGACTACCCTTTGAACCACTTATCCCGGGGGTTTCGTTTGTTCCGTACAACAGTGCAGATGCCATAAATGAGCAGATAGGTGCTAATACTGCAGCAGTGATTATAGAAACTGTTCAAGGGGAAGGTGGGATTATTCCTGCGTTACCCGGTTATATATCTGACATAAGAGATATATGCAGCAAGAATGGTTCCTTGTTAATAGTAGATGAAGTTCAAACGGGATTAGGTAGAACGGGATTGATGTGGGGCGTCGATCATGACGGAGTAGTGCCAGACATTATGACAATGGCCAAGGCTTTAGGAGGTGGAGTAATGCCAATAGGCGCCACAATTACTACTCCTGAGGTATGGGAAGGAGTATTCAGGGAGAATCCCTACATTCATACATCCACGTTTGGGGGAAATCCTATGGCTTGTGCTGCCGCCATCGCTGCCTTGCAAATTATTCAGGAAGACAATTTGTCACAAGCTGCTTTTTTGATGGGATCCCGACTGATTTCCGGATTAAAGAATGTG
This sequence comes from bacterium, assembly GCA_021805395.1. Taxonomy (GTDB): domain Bacteria; phylum Armatimonadota; class Chthonomonadetes; order Chthonomonadales; family Chthonomonadaceae; genus JAJZFJ01. The sequence goes on along the minus strand of JAJZFJ010000069.1, from coordinate 12,353 downwards.
CAAGCATTAGTTGGTGAATCAATAAAAGAAGTCCGTGGACAGGGATTGATGATTGGAGTGGAGTTTAGCATTCAGGATGTGGCTGAGTTAACCATTAACGGTATGGCCCGGCGAGGAGTGATTGCTGGATACACACTTAACAATCCAAGGGTGATAAGATTTGAACCACCTCTCATTGTTTCAGAAGAACAGATTGACGCTGCAGTGAATATCTTTTCAGAATCTGCTCTTGAAGCCGTTGAGATGCTTGAGGGGATAGAAAGCATATAGTATATGTTATATACTGAAACAGTGCTATATGTCATACCGTAGATTTGAGTAAGTCTGTTGAGGAGATTAAAATGACCGATATATCTGATGAACAGAAAAAGCTTATAGATGCCAGAATCAAACGAGAAAACCTTAATCAGTATGGTGACAGTAAAGATACAATGTACGCAGGTGGAGACCCTCTCTTTGATATGCGTTCAGGTAAAAGATTAGACCGTTATGAATATATTGCAAGCAGACATCCAGACTGGTTAAAAAGTTAATTCCCAGTTATGTGCACACCGAAACGGAGCAAGTAATGCCCACAAAAAACAATCATGCTTTAAGATGGATTTCGGTATTTCTGTTGGGAATTGCCTCAATCCCACTTGTATGGCTTTGGCATAAGGACAAAAGAACATACTACTCTACCTATTATAGACGTCCTGCAGACATGCGCAAGTGGATAATCCCAGATCGCATAGAAGTAGAGCTAAAGCCGGGTGAAGATAGTGCTGAACTTTCTGAATTGAGCACATTAACTGGCACCAAACTATCATGGAGAAGCCCTCTTCATCATGAGACGGAGATAGCTACAGCCACACTTACACCCAATCAAAATGAAAAGCAGATCCTGAATATGCTTCGTTCTGATCCACATGTGGCAGATGCAGATGTCGAGCACATATACAGTATCCCTTCCAGCTCTCTGTTACCTTTAGAAGGTATTGGTCTTGATAATGATACAAGTGCCATTACTAAAATGGGAAGCGGCTGGCGACCTAATGATCCCCGTTTTGACGAACAGTGGAATTTCAAAATGGTTCATGCTGAGCAAGCATGGGAGACCGATAGGGGCAAAGGTGTTGTTGTTGCTGTAATTGATACTGGCGTAGCTTATGCCAACAATCGAAAAGGGACTCAGTGCAAAGATTTTAACAAAACCAGATTTGTAGGTGGTTATGACTTTGTTGCCAAAGATAACCTGCCTAATGATGATAATGGTCATGGAACACATGTTGCAGGAACCATTGCCGAATCCACTAATAATGGGGAAGGTGTTGCAGGATTGGCGTTTGATGCATCCATAATGCCGCTAAAGGTGTTGAGTGCTGCAGGAGGAGGATCATCAGCTAGCATCGCTGAAGCTATTCGTTATGCCGCAGATCATGGGGCTAATGTAATAAATATGAGTTTAGGTGGTCCTATTCCAGACAGATTGATGAGAGATGCCTGCTCTTACGCACATAGCAAAGGAGTGACAATTGTATGTGCTGCAGGCAACAGTTCTACAGATCAGGTGGGATATCCTGCAGGCTACCGTGACTGTATTGCAGTGTCAGCAGTTGGACCGACAGGTGAGCTTAGCTTCTACTCGAACTATGGCAAAGTGATTACCGTCGCTGCACCTGGCGGCGATACTCGTGCAGGTATGGGTGAAGCAGGGGGAATACTTCAGAATACTATTGGAGATGGCCACGGGGGCTTAGTGGATGGCTACTATGCCTTCCAGGGTACATCAATGGCGTCTCCGCATGTGGCAGCAGTAGCCGCACTCATAGAAGCAGCAGGAATTCGGCGTCCTTCCGATGTAAGGAGAATACTGGAACAGTCCGCCCAGCCGAAAGCTCCACGGAACAAATACGGAGCCGGAATTGTGGATGCAGGCGCAGCTGTTAACTTGGCAGGCAACATCTATCACGATGCTCTTATGAGGATATGGATGGTTTGTGGACTGTTTGCTGGCTGTGTCATTGTTGGCGAAGTTCGCAGACGATCCAGAAGGAATACCGGCTATCCATTTTGGCCAGCTGCAGCCATTAGTTTGGGGTTGCTGCTGCCAGATTGGTTAACAAATTACGTCGGTCTCGGCTCACATCTGAATATAATCACTCATAGCGTGATTATACCAATAGCCCTGATAGTCTTTGGTGCCAGTAATCCCTCTGAGAGGCGGCTGATAGGATGGCTATCGTTCGGCTTGATGATTCATCTTGTCACAGAGCTGGTGCATGGCACAGTTCCTTATGGTCTTTCACCATCACTTTGGGTAGCTTTTCCATGGATAATAACCAATTTGCTAATTGGAAGTGGAATATGCTTGACTGCAGTGTTACAACGAGACTAGGTTGATGAATTGAGGTTCTTATACCAGCTGATGGGCGACAGTCTTGCTGTCGCCCCAGTTAGCAAAGTGATATTCTGTGGAGTATCAGAACTAAGTTCAAGAATACCAAGTGCTGGAAAGAGTGTGTGAGCGAGACTGTTTCTGTTCTGCTGAATATCCCCACAAAGGATGAGGTAATCTTTTGCTCTTGTCATAGCGACGTACAGAACTCTCAGGGCTTCTTCAGCATCTGATTTCTTTTTTTCAGAAGTAATTAAATCGTAGATTTCGTCGGTTTTGCCATGAATTCGTGTTCCAATACTCGGTGTCATTCCATCGAAAACAAATGGCTCAGATTCCCGGGTTCCAATACTTCGTCCAAGGTCTCCTAAGATCACAACAGGAAATTCTAATCCCTTTGATTTGTGAATGGTGAGTATACGAACAACATCCGCATCCTCTTCATCTATGGGAGCGTCACCCTCCCCCATCGTCAAAAGTTCTAGTTCTTTAAGTTCAGAAACAAAATCTGTTACCGACAGTTCCGGGTGTTCATGTGCAATCTGGAGGAGCTTCCTTATATTGGCAAGTCTTCTTCTTCCTTCTGGACGAACGGCTAGTTTAACGTCGTATTTCGTTTCTACAATCAGTCTCTCAAGTAGAGATCCAACTGTTGCCCTCTTTTCATAATTACTCACTCTTGCCAGATCATGAAGGAGTTTGTTGATTTTTTCAATATTCTCTTCAGAAATACCACTTTCATGACATAAATCAATCAATTCAACAGATAACTTCAGATGGGCTTTCTTCTTAATTCTGCGAACCAGTTTAAACACACTATTAGTATCAATACCAACAAATGGTGAGTGGAGAACTGCCATCAGTGCCGTTACATCCTCGGGGTTTGTTACTAATGTGAGTGCATTCAGTAAATCCCGGATTTCCATACGGGTGTAGTATCCCCGGCCTCCTCCTACCACATGAAAGGGTATCCCATTTTCAGCAAAAGCTTCTTCGTAATAGTGCACTTCATTCAGAGTACGCAGCAGCAAGGCAATATCTCCATATCTGGCTACTGTTCTTCTTTCAGTGCCTCTAGGCTGGATTTGTATACTCTGTCCTTTCACTATCTCCTGAATTCTTCTCGCCATGGCAATTGATTCGTCTTTGACGTAGTGATATCGGGGTGTCCCCATTGAAACAAGCAGCTCTAGAGAATGAGATGAGGTATCTGAACCATGGATTAAGGCTTTCTGTTCACTAAATCTGCTGTCTGAGTTATTCCATACCTGACCAAAGAGCATATTTACTGTAGCAAGGAGAGGTGCGGTTGTTCTAAAGTTTTCAGATAGTACAATTGCAGTGCTTTGTGCTCCTTCTTGTGCCGAACGAATCAGACTTTCAAAGAGAGCAGGTCGGGCATTTCTGAAGGCATAAATAGATTGATTCAAATCGCCAACGATAAATAGTCGATTCTTGCTTTCTGAGCCTTCCATGTGAAGACTCTGAATGATCTTCATCTGTACCGGGCTTGTATCCTGGAATTCATCAATAAGAATGTCAGCAAATTTTCTGTGGTATCTTCTACGTACTGATTCGCTTTTAACGAGAAGTTCGCAGCAACGTTCTTCTAAATCCGACTGATCCAGGATACCCGCAGCCTCTTTTCTATCTGTATATTCGCTCCAAATGTTCACAGTCAATCTAAAGAGTTTCCATGATATATCGTCTGATTTTCGTTTCGATTCTCCCTTTTTAGAGTAGACATTTATCGCCTGATTCATCCATAAAAACAAGTTTGATGTAATCGTTTGGGTATCTATTTTATCTTCCCGTTCAAGCCTGTGAAGAACAGGGTTTGCTTCTTTCATGAGGGTTATGAATACTGGTATAACTATCTCAGGATTTTCATTTCCAGCTATTTTATTAAGGCTTCTTTGGAAGAGTTCTAACAGATCAGAATGAATGGATTTTCCATACTGATAGATTGCCTTTTTGATCATATCTGTGGATGCAGCTAACTCGTTATGAACAATGCTAATCATATTCTTCAAAGGTGATAGGACATATCCGGGTAGTGAATCGGGTCCGCTATCGCAAATCTCTTTCATTAATTCTAATGATTGGCCGGATCCTCTCAGTGCGCTTATTAGTTTCTCGATGCTCTGTAACAGAATTAAACTGGGTGATATCTCTCCCTCAATCATGGATGGAAGGTTCGAGCACAAAAATTCATAATCCGCACTTTTTGTCCCATCTAGCGAGTTTTTCACATTTGAAACAGAGGTTCGCAACAGTCTTTTGGCAGTGAGTGGATCTAATACTTTGAAATTAGGATCCAGACCAATATCAAATGGACAATCTCGCAAAACCCTTGCGCAAAACGCATGGATTGTGCTTATGTAAGCTCCCTCTAAACCTCTTTGCGCCTCAATATCATTCGAATCTCTAAATTGCATGCTAAGTCTTGCACGGATTTCACTTGCTGCTTTATCTGTAAAAGTTATGGCTAAAATTCTGTCAATTCCGCTTTGAGAAACCGAGCTATCATTCAGCTCAACAACTAAATTTGCAATTCTTTCCACTAACACCCGTGTTTTTCCCGATCCAGCCCCTGCGGTAACTGTTGTGAGTGAATGACGGGAGTGAACCGCTAAATTTTGAGATTCAGTTAATTCTGACGGCATTCTGATTTCTTTCTGTTGATATTTGTGTATACTACCTCTATACTTATTACATATCCAACGGAAATATAATTGACTTCAATTTTAGCTGTTGTAAATCAGAAAGGCGGGGTTGGTAAAACAACTACTGCAATTAACATCGCATCGTTTTTAGCTATAGGCGGTTCCCGTGTTTTACTGGTTGATATGGATCCTCAGGGCAATGCATCCAGTGGAATAGGGATTGAAAGAAAAGTCAACCGGAAAACTGTGTATGATGTACTGATTCATGAGGTACCAATACGGGAAGCAATAGCTGAGAATGTATTGCCTAATTTGAGTGTGCTTCCAGCCAATATAGATCTTGCAGGTGCGGAGATAGCGATGATCAATCGTCTTTCACGTGAAACAATCCTTACAGAGGCGTTGTCAACCGTGCAGGGTAATTACGATTTTATTTTTATTGATGTGCCTCCCTCATTGGGATTGTTGACACTGAATGCTCTAGTGGCGGCAAATGCTTTGATTATTCCCATTCAGGCAGAGTATTATGCGTTAGAAGGAATTGGGCATCTGATGAAAACGGTGGAGATTGTGAGAAAGCGTTTGAACCCAAATTTGGAGATTGCTTTAGTATTAATGACTATGGTAGACGTGAGGTATAGGCTGGCTCAACAGGTTATTGAGGAAGTGAAGTTATATTTTGGTGACAAGGTCTCAAAAAATCTTATCACCAGGAATGTAAAGCTTTCAGAAGCACCAAGCCATGGACTGCCAATTAGTCTATATGATCCGCGTTCAAAGGGTGCGCAACTTTATAAACAGATTGCTGAGGAGGTGAGGAAATATGCAGAAAAAAGCACTCGGTAGGGGGCTTGCAGCAATTATGCCTGATGCCGACCAGGAAAGTGTGAGTGTTGAGGTTATACCTATCAGCAAGATAGCGGCTAATCCATATCAGCCCAGAACCCAGTTTGATGTAGTTGCGCTTGCTGATTTAGAGCTTTCTATAAAAGAGCATGGTGTCTTACAGCCCATTTTAGTACATAAAGTTGGAGATAATGCATTCCAGCTGGTTGCTGGTGAGCGCAGACTGCGTGCAGCTCGGAATTCAGGTCTGCAGGAAATACCAGCTCTGGTTAAAACATATACAACGAAGGAAATGATCGAGACCGCTTTAGTTGAGAATGTGCAGAGGGAAAACATCTCTGCTATGGAGGCGGCGAAATCATATCAGCGCATGATCACAGAGTTTGGAATGACGCAGGAGATAATCTCTCAGCGGGTTGGTAAAAGCAGATCCTCCATAGCCAACACTTTGAGATTGCTGACTCTGCCCGTTAAGATACAGCAAAGCATTGAGACAGGCGAGATAAGTGAAGGGCATGGTAGAGCTATTCTAACTGCAGATTCTCCTGAGGCTATGATGAGAGTGTGGGAGATGACATGCAAGCGAAAGCTCTCTGTTCGAGAAGCTGAACGTATGGCCCGAGAGACCAAATCGCCCACTTCGCAAGAAATTGATAGTGGAATACGAATGAAATCTGAACTTCCTTCGACAAATAACCTCCCGGGTGGTTCCACAGTTCCAAATCCATTTACCATGCGCATTGTTGAAGACCTGGAACAGATTTTTCAAACACGGGTAAATTTGAAATGGAATGGAAGTGGGGCAGGCAGGCTTGAGATTGAGTTCTATTCTGATGAGGAACTAGAGCGCATATTGGAATTTCTGAGCACTATTCAGGTTAAGTAGTGGCTATACAAAAAAGAGGAGCCTTTAAAAGCTCCTCTTTTAATCTATTGTCTATCCCTGAGTATTGTCTGCCAATGTGCGTCGAATCATCAAATCGGCGATATCACTTGAAGGAACATTGTAGGTTCCATTGGCGATTTGTTGTCGTAAGGCATTTACTCGCTCCTCACGAACATCAGAGACGCGACTTAGCTCACGTTTAACAGTTTGTATGTCTTGAGACGTGGTAGAAATGTCAACCACTGCACTGGGTGATCCACTACTCTGTTGACTTACACTTGAGTTGACTTCGAGTGAAGGTTTTGAATTTCCTTCTGTACTGTATGAAAGTAATCTTCTTACTTCATTCATTGATATCTGCATTTGAGTACCTCCTGACGCGATAGAATGCTCTGTCTCTTTACAGGCAATCCAGTTGTCAAGGAAGGGAACCTGGCAGCCATCGGAATGTACTTCTTGGCATTCCCTTAGGCCCATAGCTTTGCGCCCTCACATTTCCATGAGTTTGCCTTTATCATCTCCCTGTAAGATTATTATTGGCAACTTCATAAATCTTCTTTAGGGTTTTTTTCAAAGAATATACAGCAGCAATATATTATTCGTACTAGTAGTGAAAGAGGGGAGGATATGGAAGTGAAATCAATCGTAGTGAATGAATTTGGTGCTCCTGAGGTGATGAGGCTGGTTGAGCGTCAAATACCAGAGGTTAGCCCCGATCAGGTTCTAGTAAAAATTGAAGCGATAGGTGTGAATCCTGTTGAATGCTATATCAGATCAGGGAAATACGCCGCATTACCCGCGTTGCCATATACGCCAGGAACAGATGGAGCAGGTTATGTTCATGCCACTGGATCCAATGTTCAGGGTATTAAGACTGGTCAACGAGTATACCTCTATGGATCGCTTAGTGGCACGTATGCGGAGTATAGTCTTTGTGCACCTACACAAGTATATCCTCTGCCAGAACGAATATCTTATCCTCAAGGTGCAGCTCTTGGCGTGCCCTATTTCACGGCATGGAGAGCTCTGTTCCACAAGGGAAAAGCAACTGCTGGCGAGACGGTGCTTGTTCATGGAGCTTCAGGTGGCGTAGGTACGGCGGTTGTGCAAATGGCACGAGCAGCAGGGTTAACTGTTATAGGCAGCGCTGGCACAGATGCGGGACGAGATCTTGTGCTTGCACAAGGCGCACATTTCGCAATTAATCATTCAGACACAGCGAAAGTTCTCGAGCTGACGAGCGGGAATGGACCAGATCTCATAATTGAGATGCTGGCAAATGTCAACTTGCAATCAGACCTGCAAATCATTGCTAAACAGGGCAGGATTGTTGTAGTAGGTAATAGAGGGCAGATTGAAATCGACCCCAGACTTATGATGAGTAAAGAGATAAGTGTGAATGGTGTAACACTGACAGCATCGTCAGCTTTAGATCTTAAAACTATGCACAGTGCAATTCAGGCTGGAATGGAGATGTCGGTATTAAATCCAATCATTGATAAATCTTTTTCCCTTGAACAAGCTCCCGAAGCACATACATATATTATGGAAGCAAACTCTGCTGGTAAGGTAGTTCTAATTCCCTGAAAGCCTCCAATTGCATAAAGTTGCCGTTTGATACTCTGACACGTGGCATTATGGAAACTGGTTGGTTCTTGGATGTTTTGATCGCGATCCATAGATATGAATTATTTGTATGGTTTGCACACCATGCGGTATTGGAATTTTCAAATCTATCTTATCCCCTGGTGGTAGAAAGGGATATGCTTGCTGCCCATTTCCAATGAGATTAGGATGAGTTCCTATGGTTTGATATAGAACCATTACATTGTATAACTCAAACTTGGTAGGATTTGTAATGACTCCAACCAAAGCACTTCTACCTTTTTGGCTTTCTGAAATCACATGTACGTTCGAAGCTTTTAGTAGAATTGGATGCTCCATAAAGTTAAATGAAAACCCTAATGCTGTTCGCAGCCTCTTGCCATCAGGTGGTAACATTGGGCGACCGAGCATGGTTGGTTCAGGACTGTTTACATCATCGATGCCAGGTCTCATATCTTTTGGTATGTTTTGAGTGGATGTGGCATAGGGACTGCTATTGATGGAGCCATTTTTGTGCATCTGCGTGAAAATAATCCATATACCTAAAACAACCACTATTATTAAAGGGGCAACAGGAGATATATGCTTTTTAGCGGAGGAAGCTTTTATTGGCACGGTTTCTCTGGGAGTAACCGCTCCTAACTCTCTGGAGCAGTACATACAGGTACGCGCATCTCCCTGAATGGTCTGACTACAATAAGGACATTTTTTGGTGAATATGATCGACATGTGATATGGAATTCTTTCGCAAAAAGAAGTCTCCAACTATTTAGCTTTAGTTGAAAAGAAGTAGTCGTTACGTATGTTGTGTCTGCCCTCGAGATCGGTTTAAGTATTCATAAGATGATTGTTATCAATCTGGGAAACAAGAAACACAATATAATCCACAGTGTCAGCAATTTGATTGACCAGAGTTTTTCCTCCAGCATGTCCAGACTCTTCACTGTAGTGCAGTAAAACTGGTCGTTCCTCAGGGTTAGCTGAATGGTATTGTAAAAGTGCAGTCATTTTTCGTGCATGTAAAGGAGCAACTCTCGTGTCTGAGTCTCCTGTCACAAACATTACAGAAGGGTAGTGTTTGCCTATCTGGATATTATGATACGGCGAATATGCTAATAAGGTTTCGAACTGATCTGGATCATCTGATGAACCATATTCAGGAATCCAAAACTGAGCAACCAGGAACTTGTGATATCTGATCATGTCCAGTAATGGAACTGAGCATATAGCGGCCCTGCATAGTTCAGGATGTTGAGCGATCGTTGCCCCAACCAGTAAACCTCCATTACTGCCTCCGTATATAGCCAGCATATCATTGGTGGTATATCCGTTAGCTGTCAGCCACATTGCAGCCGTATAAAAATCGTCGAACACATTCTGTTTGCGGTTTTGCATGCCTGCCTCATGCCAGGTTTCACCATATTCTCCTCCTCCCCGCAAGTTAGCAACTGCATATGAGCCGCCAAGAGTGACCCATGCAGCTATTATTGGTGACCATGAAGGTGTGATGTTAACCCCAAATCCACCATAACCATAAAGGATCGTGGGACGAGGACCATTACCCTTGAAGAAACGATTGGTAACAACAAATAGGGGGATCTCGGTGCCATCAGTAGATGGGTAAAACTGCTGTTCGATTGAAAACAGCTCGGAGTCGATATCAATCTGCTGTTGGAACCATATATTTTGCGTTTTCTTCACGGAATGATAGCTGTATATGGTGGGTGGTAGAGAGAATGATGAGAAACTGTAGTACAAGGTATCTGAATTCCATTGCCCAGCCACACTGGATATGCTGCCTATGCAAGGCATTGCAATTTCATCGATTAAATCCCCATTAACTGAGTAGTGATACAGGTGAGACACAACATGTTTTAATGTAGATACAAAAATTGAAGAGGATACATAAGACACAGACTCAATAGTTTCATCACTCTGTTTGATAATTTCCGTCCATTCTGATGGTTTGGAGCTGCCTATTACACCTTTAAACACTCTTCCATTAGGAGCGTCCCAGTTGGTTTCGATGTAGATAGTGTTTCCCACAATATAACCGGAGAAATTAGCGTTGATATCATTTACAATGGTGATTAGCTGGCTTGAGAGAGTGTTAAATGCATATAGTTCGGTCTTTTTCGAGCCGGCTCCATAGAATACGGTGATAAGAAGCCATTCACCACTTTCGCTCAGTCGAGGGGCAATAATTTTTCCACTATCATACCCCTCGCCGAATAGTGTAACGTCTGTTTCATTTGGTGTTCCCATGTGGTGGAATCGTACTCGAGGACCATCGGATGTCATTATTCCATAGTAGACACCCGTGTTATCTGGTTTAATTGATATGCCGAAATAGCGTGATTTTGGCAATATATCAGGCTTTTTTTCGCAGGTCAAGGGGTCAATGAATCTGATTTCACTCTCGTCTTCACCACCCTGCTGAATGGAGTATGCAAGTAACTCTGCATTATTTGACAGGTTAGCTATATAGACATTCGTATCAGTATTGTTGTGAATTTTAAAAGGGTCAATTAATAAGGTCTCTAATGAAGTTGTTAAAGAATAACTATAGATACTGCCCTGCTGTTCACCGGCAAGTCTTTTGGTGTACACCTGAATATTATTTCGTTCTATAGGTAATCCAGTTACATCTGTATCGATTAATTTGCTTACAACTGAAGTAACTTTATCTCGTTCTGGCCGGGCATCTAAAAGACTGCGTGTGTATGCGGATTGATTCTTTATCCACGATCTGGTTTCGCTGCTGTTCTGATCTTCCAGCCATCTATAAGGGTCTTCAATTGTAATCCCATGTATTGTCTCACTAACAATTTCGCGTTTTGTTTCAACAGGGCAATGTGTCATTAAAACATTCCTTGATACGTAAGAATCTATTGCAGTTATTATACGATTTATATAGTGAGATAATTCAGAATGTTTAATTGCTGAGAGGCCTAATTCTTCTGGAGTTTGTCCTATTAACTAAGTGGCATAGAATCAAAAGCAGGAAGACATCCATGTCTCCCTGCTTTACTGCTAAAACATCACTCCGAGTGATCAGTTTATCTGGTTACAGCCATATCTGGGTATGTGCTGACGTTGCTAGCGTTGTATTTAGCCAGAATAGACTGTACAGCGAACTCGTCTATGCCATTTGATGGTACATGGACAGCTAGAATGGCTCCGCCATTCTCATAAGCATGATTGTAGTCTATGGCTGCTTCCTGTGGAACACCCTGATCAACAAGGTATCCATCTACTCCACCTACAACGGCCCCTGCCACTGTTGTACCCACTGCAGCAGCTACTGCTGTGGCGAGTGCTCCTCCACCGAGTACCAGTCCGACTCCTGGGATGAAAATGGCAGCCAGTGCAGCAAGTACACCAACGCCTAACCCAATACCAGCACCTTTAGCTGCACCCACGGCTGCATCACCGGAAGTTGTGGTACTGAGACCGTGCTTTGCAGCATTTTCGGTCTTTTCGCGCTCGTCTGCGTTTCTCTCAAAGAGTTGTCCATCCGTGGTGTACATCTGAGCCGGATGATTTGGATCAGTAGACTCACCTTTCTCTTTTGAGATAACGCTTATATCTTCTTTCCTTACACCCTCATCCAAAAGTGCCCCTGATGCTTTCACTGCAAGCTCTGCATCTATAAAAGATGCATAAAGTGTTTTTGACATTTTCTTCTCCTAAAAGCCTTCAGCCCACTGCTCGGTGGGATCTAAAGATAATTTGGGGTTGTTTGAGCATCCTGATGACTCTCAGACTGTACGTTCATTGAACATGTATCCCACTACTCAGCAAGAAGTATTGGCTATACAACTCGAAGAACCCCGGGTAATACTTACAGTCACTAGGACGAAATCATAATGTTAGATGGTTCCCTTCACATGTGTCTTGTTACCTATTTTGACCAGAAAGACTGCTATCCTTAACCTTTGATTAGTATGCTGAGTAGTGGGATACATGTTCA
>JAJZFJ010000178.1 GCA_021805395.1 bacterium | reverse complement strand
GTTATACATATGCGGCTCTTTTCGTAGATTTATCGTCAACTTAATATACGCTAAAGAGCCGTTTAATTCCTCCTCATCCAGACTTTTGCAAAAGCCTCGAATGTAATGTAATTTTGAGAATGTATCAAATTTACTTTCCAATGCTTTGAAAAGTAGCTGGATAAGTTTGATAAATGAATCCAGATAGATACAGAAAAATCAAATCATGCTATATGACCCGATTAATGTTGAAATCAAAGATGGAAGCTAACAAGAGACTTGCATTGGTTGAATATGATAATTCAGATTGACAAGTAGCTGGTTGAAAATAAGATAAACTTTGCCGTTCGGGTATTTATGTACTGACATCGATTTATTCAATACCTCTTCAATTTCTAAACACCAGCAATCTTACCTGTCAACAGGAAAACATAAACACCTCGGTGCAATTTGTCTTTCAGGCCCACATACAAAAGAGGTCGGGAGAAGTCTCCTTCTCCCGACCTCCGCCCATCTCTCTATTGCTTAGAAATGATGGTTCGTTATGCCCTAGATATCATGCTCATGGTCATGAACCTGCAACCAGTGCATACGCTGTCTGTTTCGGATCTCCATCAGATGCTGTTCGTGCTCTCTCATCTGTTGCTGATGTCGTTCTTCCTGAACGTATCTGTCATGCTGGAGATTTTCCTCATGCTGTCTCCACTGTTCCTGCCGCACATCTCTCTCATGCTGCAGATACTGCTGCTGCTGTCTGTAGTTGTTACGGTCATTGTAGCGATTGTCCTGATATCGGTAACCGTACTCTGCTGCGAGGCGGTGTCTCTGAACAATCGAATCGTTATATCGTTTATATGCGTAGGCTGCACCTGCAAGGGTAATTAAGCCAGGCAGTTTGTTCTTTTGTGTCAACAGAAGAGCCGCTGCGGCTGCTCCTAACAGATAGGTTGTGTTGCGTCGTCCGGTTTCACTTGCATTTGCCGCCATTGGCAAAAGAGTAATCCCTGCAATGTTCGCAGTCACCAATGCACCGGCTATCAAACGTTGTGATGTTCTCATTTTCTTGCTCCTTCTCAACTGGTAGGAAGGTTTTTGATTTCAGGTTTGCTCCTGACACTATTGAAGAACGGAAGCAGGATTTGAATGTGACGCTGCCGAATCTGAGAGATTTTTAATGCTTGTCAACAGCTCTTCTGGTGACGAAAATGATACATTCCCTGTGGAAAGCCGCCGCAGTATTGCTGCTGCTTCTCCTGCTACGAAATCACGATCATCAGGGTTTGAATTTCCAGCAAAGAGAACTGGAGTACCATTCCTTGCTGCCTCATCCACCAGCTTCAGGTTGATTAAATTACCAGCGCCGAATGGCACATCAGCAACAACTATCAGGTCCGCCGATTTCATTAGCTTACGGGTTTGATTAACAACTGATTCGCTAATAGCACAGAATGGCTCATCCACAGAAACCTCAAGGCCCAGTGCAGTTGCGGCAACTTCGTCCGAGTCCAGACGATTTAAAGCTCCAACAGAAACATGGAAGCCCTCGTGGCTCATTCTGCTCATAATGGATATGCCACTACCACCCCCGCATACCAGATGTACTTTCACAGCTTCCGGCCTATTTGCAGTCTCAGATACCGGGCTCAATGTGAGAATCATGGGCTTCCCCGTGACAGGGTTTCTACCTATTCTTGCTTCCGCACAGCATGCGCTGAGAAGGTTCTGTTCGGTTAAAACCTGGTCAGGTGTGCCATCAGCAACTATCCTTCCACTGTTCAGTAAAATCAGTCGTGTGCAGTATTCTGCTGCCTGATTAAGATCGTGCAGAGCTGCAACCACACCTGGCGGATTGCGCTTCTGCCTGCTAATTCTGCTTAGCAGCTCCATAAGCTCCGCCTGATGTGAGAGATCAAGATGTGCTGTCGGCTCATCCAGAAGCATCAGCTGCCCCTGTTGCGCGAGGCCACGTGCCAGCAGCACTCTACGATGCTCACCACCTGATAAAGTGCCAACTGTGCGATCGGCTAGGGGCAGTATATCCGTTGAGGCAAGACTCTGACGTGCAATTGAGAAGTCTTCCGTTTTCAGTCGCCCTTTGTGGGTATGCGGATGCCTGCCCATCAGGGTGAGGTCCATCACAGTAAAATCAAAATCAGTGCTCTCTTTTTGAGGAACAAAGGAGATTTTTCTTGCACGCTCCATCGGGGAGAGCTGTTGAAGCGAACTACCCAGCAGTGTAACTTTGCCAGACTGCGGTTGAATAAACCCTGACAGTACTCTCAGGAGAGTGGACTTCCCGCTTCCGTTCGACCCGATGAGACCCACAAACTCTCCACTATCAATCTGCAGGCTCACATTTTGCAGAACAGGGCGGATGCCGTAACCAGCAGTAATATTATCTGCCTGAAGCAGCATAATCAGCTCTTTCTAAAACAGAAAAATGCCTATCCCAAAAACATGCAAAGCGCACTTATTGAGATAGGCATTCTAACCTGAATACTAGTACCGAGGTACGTTAGGATCCACTTCTTCACTCCATGCGAGAATGCCGCCCACCACGTTTTTGAGATTCTTGAAGCCTTTTGCCTTCAGAATTCCTAGTGCTTCAGCACTTCTCTTGCCAACTTTGCAGTGAAGTATAATCTCTTCATCTGGATTTAATTCACGTGCCCGCTCCGCAACCTGACCAAGAGGAATAAGCAGAGTTCCTGGGATATGAGCAATTGCATATTCGAATGGCTCCCGAACATCCACAATAGTAAGCTGCTCACCATTGTCAAGTCGTTTCTTGAGTTCTACTACTGTTATCTCTTCGCTTGGTGCTACAGGCACTGCTTCAGTCTCCTCTCCACGAATTCCACAGAACTGTTCGTAATCGATGAGTTCATGGATTGTGGGATTATTTCCACAAATGGGGCAGTTAGGATCTTTACGCAGTTTAAGCTCCCTGAACTGCATTTTTAGTGCATTGAATAGCACAAGTCTTCCTATAAGCGGTGTCCCAATGCCCAGAATTAGCTTTATGCCCTCAATTGCCTGCATGCAGCCAACGATACCTGGCAGGACTCCCAGAACTCCTCCTTCCGCACAGGACGGTACGAGGCCGGGTGGTGGTGGCTCCGGATATAGACAACGGTAACACGGTCCATGCTCGGCCCAGAAAACAGATGCCTGACCTTCAAAACGGAAGATAGAGCCATACACATTCGGCTTGCCAAGCAGAACAGACACATCATTCGTGAGATATCGTGTGGGGAAATTGTCGGTGCCGTCTATCAGTATATCGTAATCCTTTGCTATCTCCATCGCATTCTGGGAAGTGAACTCTGTATCGTAGGTAACAACTTTCACGAAGGGGTTTATATCCCTGATACTCTCTCGAGCTGATACCACCTTTGGTCGTCCCACATCATCGGTGCCATGGAGAATTTGGCGCTGCAGGTTTGTATAGTCCACAACATCAAAGTCAACAAGCCCTATAGTTCCCACTCCAGCCGCTGCTAGGTAGAGTGCAAGGGGAGAGCCGAGACCACCGCTTCCTATCAGCAAAATTTTAGCGGCTCGAAGCTTTTTTTGTCCTTCAAGAGTAACCTCAGGCAGAATAAGGTGCCGGCTGTACCTCAGGATCTCATCGTTTGTGAGCGGGGTCTCATTTGCTCTTTCAGGTGAGATGAGGGCTGCCGGATTGATAGCCGGTGCATCCACTCCCCCAGCAATTCCAGGGACAATCGACAGTTCAGTCATAGTACCGACTGGAGTTTGCATACCGCGCAAAGCCCGAACGTCAGTATCACCTACATACAGGTTAACAAATGGTTTAAGAGTGTTAGTTTTGTTATATAGCTGTGAGGTGAGCGCTGGATGCTCATTTGTAAGTTGGGTAAGCAGGTCGCCAACGGTGGCGCTTCCCTGCAAATCAATCTCTTCCACATTGCCTGTAAACTGTTGCAGTGCCGTGGGTATGAGAATGCGTGTCATGCGAATCCTTCCATGTTATGTTGTCGAAAAAGTCTCTTCTCTTCTACTTTGTAAAAGTCCTATCAAAGAAGATCATTCGTCTCTCATCGACTAAATTACGTCAATTAACTATTAGATCAACTGGATCAAATGCAGTTCCATCATCATTTAACTGCCAAACGGTGAGTTTGTCTGGTTGACCATTCTGAACAGATTGTATCATATATAGATACCATGGTGCTGCCCAGTCTCTGTCTGTTTCAGAAGGAGAGGCCGGATGGTCTGGATGAGAGTGATAGAACCCGATCATCTTTGCACCTCCGACTCTCTCCTCGCGCATGAGCTGTAGCATCGTATGTGGGGAAATGAGGTAGCGTCGCTCCTGTCCAAATGCTTCTCCATTTGGGCGAAGTTCAGCCTCCCATTCAGGAACAAAACTGTTTTCAAGGGGACGCGCTTCCTGCACACTGCGTAAGTTGCCGTCTACAGTGCCCAGCAGAACTCCCACACACTCATAAGGGTAGGTTTCAGAGGCATGGTGAGCAATAGATTCTTTTATTTCTTTGGACAGAAGGAGCAATTTCACATCCATGGTGCTGCATACTGGAATGCAGTAAAAATGATTTGTAATCACTAAACACTGTAAGAACTATCTAAGCTATAAATCTGCCAGCATATTTAAGAAAACTATGCGAAGCATTGAATGCGCAGCCTTTGTCTCGAATTCCGTAAGTGGCTCCGAGCAGCACGCAGGCATCACAAACACTCTCTCAGATAACAGCAGGATTGAAAACTGTATTCATTCCTTTTTTTTACGACAAACCTTGACAGCCTGTTCCAGCAAGTAAACCGATTCAATCGTTTTAGTAAGGATTAGAATACCTCAATATTCCGCTTAACACAGAGTATAAGTACAGCTGCCAGATTAAATTACTAAATGGTGATCTAGCACTCTTTATTTGGTTTTCATACAGAAACCAGATCCCTTAGGAGATATTCTTGGGTATAATGTGCGGGATAGATCAACGTGCCTCACCAATGTAGAAAAGCTGAATCAAGGCAAATAAATATCTTAATGCGCAGTAAAGTAGCGGCTCAATGTTACCGTACTTCCTTTCCATCTTACAATCTTTGTCAGCAGCTAAAGGAATGGGGCACTCCTTTCCAGGTAATCTGCAGTAAAGCCCAGAAGTTGACTTATGCTAACTACTTCAAATAAGAGCACATGCACAGGTCTGTAATACCTCTTCTCCCACAATACGCTTGCTGAACAGAAGGCAAGCGTAAGAGTTGTTAGGGAATATAAATCAGAGGATGGGATACACATTGTTGGAAGCTTCTGATAAACATCTAACTTTCGGCGCACTTCGTCTCACTTGTGGCGCACTTCGGCGCACTTTCGTCTCACTTCGTCTCACTTTCGGCGCACTTCGTCTCACTTGTGGCGTAGTTACGGCGCACTTGTGGCACACAATACAGAAATTTGACGAGATTATTGTGAATAATTGAAAGACGGTTTACTTTGTTCGCGATGACATCATAATTACATTCCCTTCTATCTCGACTGTCTCCAAGGGAAATAGCGTTATTAGAAATCCCGGTGACAAAAGACGCCATGATCTACCGTGTGGTGAGTCCACTCCACAATTTAACTATTCATCAGAGTTCTTAATGAAGTGTGGAAATCTAATTCACGATAACTTCTCGGATACATTAACACTTGGCGTACTAATGACCACCTTTTCAAAGCTGACACAATATTCCTTAATTAAACATCGATGCTGCTGTCCTCTTTATATAAACTTACATTAAAGAAGTCATTCTTATTCAAGCATACTGTCTCATTCAGTGATTATATCCTTGAGTGTTACTCTATTAATAAACAGCCAACGAATGTTAGAACTATAGCTATGTTCACACTTTGGGGCTTTGCCAACCGAATTGACTATTCTCTGTCCCGCTGATAAGGGCACTAAAGACCGTATCGCCTCTTGTGAACCCTCCGACCCATAGATACTATACAAGTTATAATTTAACATAGTCAATCTGTTTCATATATGATTTCTGGATAGCTGTTGACAACACATTACATCTGAGGTATTCTCTATGCAATCGTATGCATAACTCAATCGACCCAGATATCAATAAGCCTCACAATGGCACAATCACAAAAACCACCTCGCGACAGATCGCTGATCGGCTGGGTGTCTCACAGGCGACTGTATCGCGCGTTCTGAGGAATGTGCCAGGGTATCAATACTCTGCCAAAACACGTGGTCGAATTCTTGAAGAGGCTGAGCGAATGGGATACCGTCCCAACGCTGTAGCCTCATCGCTGCGTGAAGGCCGAACGCACGTCATCGGTTTTCACAACCAGCACAGCGAACTGGATCCACTTAACATCTTCATGGCTGAAGTCATAAGAAGTCTGCAGCAAACCTGTCTTGAAATACATCACCTTCTCTTACTGCACAACTTTGCTCCAGATGTATCTATCCCTCACAGGCTGGCTGAACTGACCTGTGGACGAATAGATGCACTTGTGGTTCATCTTCAGGAAAACGGACCACTTGCCGAAGGTATTGCGCTGTCTGGCCTGCCAACCGTGGCGATTGCCAACCGGGTAGCAAGTTTGCCATCCGTTGGCTGTGATGAAGCAGCCGGTATCAGACTTGCTATGGAGCACCTGATTGCACATGGGCACGAACGAATAGCTTTCGCCTATTCTACCTATCCCCTGGAGGCAGCAAAGGCACGACATGAAGCATACATCACTGAAATGGAACATAGAGGATGGAAGCCTGTAAGTGTTCCGTGCTCCAATCACGATACCGACACCACATTACAGGCGCTTCATTCACAATCACCACAACCAACTGCAGTGTGCTGCTGGAATGATGTTAGTGCACTATGTCTGCTTCGCGCCTGTAATCGAGCAGGTGTGAGCGTGCCTGATGATCTGGCAATAGTTGGCTTTGATGGTGTGCTAGACAACCGATTACTGCAACGAAACCTCACCACAGTGGATGTGCAATGGGCAAGAATATCAGACACTGCCGTTGAACTTTTGATGAGAATGTTACGGGGGGAATCTGTGCCATGGGTTACAAATGTACTCCCCAAACTAAGAATAGGAGAAACCACCTGATTCATGCGGCAGGCTTTTGGCCAAAAAATCATAGTGATTATGCATACGATTGCATAATAGATATTATACTGATCTCGGTAGGCAAAGAAGCCCGCTGCTGTGCACACTTCTGCCGAAAGCTTCAGACATTTAACACTAGCAGCTTGCGTTACAATATTCACAATTAAAGGAGTAAACCATGTCTTATCATCGTTTACAATTACATTTTCGATTTCTAGTCTTGTGCGTCTTTTGCACATACATAGTCTCCGGAACAGGAGTGAAATCAATCGCATCTCCTGCCGTCAATAGCACACCTCAGAAGGCACACGGCCGCCCATGTACTCTTTGGGACAAGCAGGATTTAACCGAGTACAAAAGTGCTCTAAAGACAAATCCCAAGCTGAAGAGTGCATTCGATAACCTGCAAACCGTGTGCAATAAATATATTCTAGAAACCCCAAATGTACCTGTTCCAACACTGGAAGCAGATGGAAACTGGACATTCCCAGGGTTCAAAAAAGGATATAAGGATACGGCAGGCAATTGGCACTGGGAGTGGCTCTTCAACACATCTCTGCAGAAGAATTCAAGAATAGTATCCAACTTGGGCATGCTCTATGCACTCACAGATAATCCAAAATACGCCGCATACGCCAGAAGAGTACTTCTTGCACTCACAGCTGCCTATGGGTATGGAAAAGGAAGTACTGTATCGGATCCTGATGGCTACGACCATTTCGGGGTGTATGGATTTGATGGTGGCGATGCTGGGATGTTTCTTGCAAAAGTTTGCAATGGCTACGATCTGATCTATCAGACACTCTCACCTGCAGATCGAAAACAAATCGGAGGCGATCTCATCCTTCCTATGGCGCAACATCTTGCACAGAGCGCATGGATGTATACAAACCATCAACGCTGGGGTATGGTTTGCCTCTATGGCGTCTTTATCGCTGGTGAGACACTTCACAATCAATCGCTTGTGAACCTTGCACTCTATGGACAGCAGGGAACCAAGGATCATGTGACTGGTGGCTTTATGGACTGTTTCCAGCCATCATGCCTGCATGACGGCATTGTGTGGGGTGCAGATAAGCATATTGACAATCAGATGGCTGCACTTTGTGTTCTAACGACTGTTGCACAGGTAATGTGGCACCAGGGTGTAGATCTGTACAGTTACAATGACAGTGCAATCATGAATGCATACAATACCGCACTGGATTCATATAGAAGCGATATCTCAGTGCTGCTCGCACTTCCAGGGGTGGATGGGTTCCAGTATGCCTTCCGCCGGTATCGGGAACAGAAATACCTGCAGGTAGTGAGCAGGCTGCAGCCGGAGTTCAGAGTTTCCATAAGCGAATATCTCCCTCCACCGCCAACCGATGCTTCTGATCAACTATCACCACCCCAGTCTACGAGGTATGCAAAATCGGGAGGAGTTCCAGCTGTTCGACTTGAGGAACTGAGCAAGGGAGTGGATGTAACTCAGTGGTTTCAGGTCTACACCAAAGTGAACGAATCACATTATGAAAACTATATGAGTAACTCAGAAATTGCACTCATTGCCAAGCTGGGACTGCATCATGTGCGACTATGTATCTCTCCCGATTTCCTGTACAACCCTAAAAATCCAGGAGTAGTGTCCGATGCCCATATCAAACTATTAAAATCGGCTATCCACCGCTTCATCCACTACAATCTTGCAGTTATCGTTGATATGCATAATACCGATAAGCAGGATAGCGAGGACAATCCCCAGTGGGTTGCAGGTTATCCCACATTCTGGGGTGTTCTGGCTTCAAGGCTTCGAAATCTGAATCCCAATAAGGTTTTCTTCGAAATACTAAATGAGCCGGTGTTCCAGGGACGCGAGTGGGAGTGGTTTGAGCTGCAGGACAAGTGCATAGCAGCTATCCGTAAGAGTGCGCCAAAGAATACTATCATTGTATCTGGTCCTGACTGGGGTGGTATTGATGGTCTGTTGAAGCTTACTCCAGTTGCCGATCGGAATGTTGTGTACTCATTCCACTTCTACGATCCGATGACATTTACCCATCAGGGTGCAACATGGGCAGGCCCCATATTTCCGCTGCTTAAAGACATCCCGTATCCATCCAGTCCTGCTGCTGTTGCAAAGGTGCTCTCCCAAATCACTAACCCGGAAGCACGAAGCTGGGTCAAACAATATGGCGAACAACGGTGGGATCGGGATAAGCTGAAGAGTCGACTGGACAAAGCGATAGAGTGGGCACATCGGTATGATGTATCACTCTACTGCGGAGAGTTCGGAGTTTATGCTCTCGTTGCCCCGCCTGCTTCCCGCAGCAGATGGTTCCATGATTTCGCATCTGTGCTTAAGGCAAGCGGAATTGGCTATGCCGTTTGGGGCTGGGATGATAGCTTTGGATTTGGTCGCCACTATGTAAATGGTAAACCCGTACTGGACCCGGTACCAATTGATGCACTCGGGCTCAACAAGGTCAATGAGTAATAAGTTTATGCAGGCAGGACTCTAACGGAATCTAATGTGGAGAGCGCATGTCATATTTGTGCTCCCATATGAGCCTTGCCTTCGCATAATCATGAGAAATGTTAGTGAAGATGTGTATATTTCACAATTCTCCATTCTCATCTCGGCACTCATTTTCAACAGGCGCCTCCTGAACAAACCCACACCGTTTTGGAACAGCTATGCTTCGTTTGTTGCGCGAATCACAGCGTATTTCCACTCGATTGGCTCCGAGAGACTCAAAGGCAAAACGACTGGGAAGTCGTACTGTTCGCAGATATACTCTGTCTGTACAGCTTTTTGACACCTCCCACTGCAGCGTGCAACGCTTGCTAAGGGAGGGTAAGAGTGCGAGCTGGTAGGGAGTAACGGCACAATGTGGGAGGCTGTGTTAGTGCCGATCGGAGGGGTGGAAAACCCCTCCTTGGGTTTATAGCACCCGCCTGCGCTAATGAGGGGAGACGCTACTGTTTGGTAATTGAGTTTCCAGCTTAGGGCATACGTTACCCCATAGCCGTAAAGCCAGCTGCATCTCAATCTATCCGCGACTGTAAACGATGTACCCGGTCTGTACACTCAATATTGCTGAAAAGTGAAACCCAGTGATACACGAAGAGGTATTCTTATGGAGGAAATTGCAAAAGTAAGAAAAAAAACTAGGATTTGGTACTAAATCGATATAAATTACAACTTGTAAATGTTTTAGTT
>JAJZFJ010000106.1 GCA_021805395.1 bacterium | reverse complement strand
AAAATATTCGATTAGATATTGACAGCATAGATATGACGATTAAATCGGTGGGTGCAGATGGAACATCTAAACGTCCTACAATTGATGTTCAGTTAAAATGCAGTACACCTAAAATAGTTACTGACAATGAGATACGGTTTCCATTGAAACTCAAGAATTACAATGATTTGATAGATTCGCACCGTTTGACTCCACAAATTCTTATTGTGATGATTGTACCTGAACAGATAGATGAATGGATGGAGATATCGACTCAAGAAATATTGATAAGACATTGTTGCTACTGGAAATCTTTACGAGGAATGAAAGCAACAACCAATAGTACTTCAGTAACAATTGCCATACCCACCGACCAAATATTCACAGCTTCTGCCCTATCTGAAATGATGAAAAGAGTTAATTCAGGAGGTTTACCATAATGACCACATATAGAGAAGATAGCAAAATTATTAACGTTGGTCCACAGCTCATTGGACAATATTTAAAATTAAAGAGATGGGAGATGCAGCAGGTCATTAATGATATCGCACAGATATGGATTAAGCCGGCAAATAAGAGTGAGAACTATGAGATTCTACTTCCCATTGATCATACTCTAACAGACTATTCTAGAAGGATCTCAGAAGTATTTTCTACTCTGTCTATCGTAGAAAATCGTTCTATATCCGAAATCTATTCCGATGTTACAAATACTGGAAGCGATATTATTCGGTTTCGTCTTCAAGAGACAAGCACTTCCAATGGCAGCATTTCACTGTCTCATGGCGTCCAGATGGTTTGCCTTGCCGAAGAAGTAATGAAGGCTGCTGTCAATGCTACTGTACGACCAAGCGCAGTCTATCAATCCCGATATAGCGAGGAAGTACGCAATTATCTTGATAATTTACAGATGGGACAGACCGAAAGAGGTAGTTATGTTGTAACTGTTAGTTCTCCCATTCCTCCAAATGTAAATCCTGCATTCACAGAGATGAAAGAATTCGAAGTTAAACCACCTTTTGAGAGAGAGGTTAGTTTCACACTGGCTAAAGCGTTGCAGGCTCTCAAAGGGTATGTTTCTAACTCCATCCAGGAACAATCCATTCCAACAATGGAAGAGATCATTCAGATAGGTATTAGCGCTAATCTGTGCGAAGCTCTCACAGCTCTTACTCTTGATAGTAATGATGCAGAACTATCAATTTCATTCTTATGGTCACCAGGATGGCAAAAAATAGATCAGTCGATAAACGACAACTTTGTGTTCACACGTGAATCCACCAGTATTATCAAAGAGATAGGAAGAGTCCTTAAAGAGAATGCGGTGATTGAAGATTATGAAGCCATGGGCTTTGTGACTAAACTCGAACAGGAACCTCATAAAAAAACCGGTCAGATTACTCTTACCACTTGGAAGGATGGTGTTTTGCGTAAAATTACCACTGTTTTAGCAGATCAGTACTATCAGTTGTCTGTTGAAGCACATAGTAAAAGGTTAATGGTATCTGTGACGGGTGAATTGATTAAGAAAGGTAAAAGGTGGTTACTTAATAATCCTAGAAAGGTAACCATACTGGATAATGGAGATGATGAGATGCTAGATGATAGTGAAATATCAGAAGCAGATCCAAGGCAAAAGAAGATATAACTCTTTTATTCTCTAAGCAGATCCACTGATTTTTTGCTAGTTTTATATAACACACGCTAGTAAGTATATAGCCGCTACATATAACTCCAGAGGAGAAAACCATCCATGCCAAAACTGAATCTCCAGACTACACGGGATCTGCTTCAGAATTTTAAATTGCAACAGTTATTTATTGAAGAGTTGGGGTGGCTTAACCCAGCAAGTCGTAATCCGTTTGTGAGAGAAGTGAACGGTCAAAAGTTTACACTAAAGGAGATTGCAGAAGCTGGTGTGGTAGTTTATGAGGTGACATCCGATACTGACACAATTCCAGATAAGGCAACTCGGGCAAGCCTGCAGAATGAAATTACCAAACTGCATCGGGAGAATCTGTTAATCTTCCTGGGGAACAGGCGAACACAAAGCTCATGGTACTGGGTGAAAACAGAAAATGGAAAGAAAATCCCACGTATTCATGACTATTTTAAAGGACAAACTGGTGACCTGTTCATAGGCAAACTGAGTGCAATGGTCATCGATTTTGAGGAATTGACTGAGAGTGGGAAAGCCAGAATTACCGAAACAAACAGGAAGCTGCGAGAGGCTCTGGATGTTGAAACAGTTACCAGAAAGTTCTATAGTGACTTTAAGGGATACCACGACACATTACTTACAGAGATCTCAGGAATTGATGATGAGCGAGATAAGGTATGGTATGCATCGGTGCTGTTGAACAGGATGATGTTTATCTATTTCCTTCAACGCAAACGGTTCCTTGACAACGAGGATATAGATTATCTACAAAATAAGCTGACACTCAGTAAGTCACGTGGCAAAGACTGTTACTATTCTGGCTTTTTAAAGCCCCTCTTCTTCGATGCTTTTGCAATTCCTGAACTGGAGCGCACTGCTGAAACTAAAGCACTTACAGGTAAAATCTGCTATTTAAGTGGGTCTATCTTTCTGGAGCACCCAATAGAAGCACGCTGGCCACAGATTTCGATACCAGATAGCGCTTTTGAAAAGATGCTTAATCTTTTTAGCAGCTATACGTGGAATTTGAATGACACTCCTGGCCAGGATGATAACGAGATAAACCCGGATGTACTGGGCTATATTTTTGAGAAATATATTAATGACCAGAAAGCATTTGGTGCCTACTACACACGTCCAGAGATCACAGAATATCTCTGTGAGAAAACAATCCATAAACTCATTCTGGATAAAGTGAACGGACCAGGAGTGCCAGGTGCCTTCCCTGCACGCAACTTCGAGACCATGTCTGATCTTCTGATGCATCTTGATACTAATCTTTGCAATCTGCTTGTCCATTCGGTGCTGCCAACTCTCACATTACTCGATCCTGCCTGTGGATCAGGTGCCTTTCTTGTTGCGGCAATGCGCACTCTCATCGATATCTATGGACCTATTTTTGGCAAGATTGATATCTCAACAGACCAGAATCTGCTCATGTGGAAACGCAATATCACCAAAAACCACCCAAGTATCCTGTATTTCATCAAAAAACAGATCATAACAGAGAATCTGTTCGGGGTAGATATCATGGAGGAATCGACTGAGATAGCGAAACTGCGCCTATTTCTCGCTCTTGTATCCTCCGCAGAGAAAGCTGAAGACCTGGAGCCGCTGCCTAATATCGACTTCAATATTCTGGCTGGGAACTCACTCATAGGCTTAATGCATGTTTCAGATGATGATTATAACCGGCAGACTAAACAGGGTGCTTTCAATTTTCTTCCTACCTACAGGGAAGTCTTGAAGGAGAAAAATACTCTTGTGGATAGCTATCGCCGGAATACTTCTGATTTTGGAGATCATCTGGAATCGATGCGAGATAAGATTCGCGAAAAGAAGGCTGTAGCACAATCCATACTCAACGAGCTGCTTCTAGAGCAGTTCAAACAATTGAAAATCAAGTTTGAGAAAGCAACTTGGGATGATGAGAGTGGACAAGAGGGAAAATATATTAAACGAGAGTTAACTTTAGAACATATTTCGAATTTAAATCCTTTTCATTGGGGATATGAGTTTGATGAGATTATGAAGCGCGGAGGCTTTGATGGCGTGATTACAAACCCTCCGTGGGAGATCTTCAAACCAAACTCTAAAGAGTTTTTTCAGGACTATTCAGACCTGATTACCAAGAACAAAATGACAATCCACGAATTTGACGAATCCAAAGCAGTTATACTTCAAGATACAGAGATAAAGGATGCATGGATAGCCTATCTAAGCCGATTCCCATTTGTGAGTCTCTATTATCGGTCTGTAGATCAGTATAAAAATCAGATCTCAATAGTAAATGGTAAAAAACAGGGGACTGATATAAACTTATACAAGCTATTCACAGAACAGTGCTTTAACCTTCTCAAAGATGGAGGAGAATGTGGAATTGTTATTCCCAGTGGCATCTATACTGACCTGGGAACCATGCAGTTACGTGAAATGCTGTTTGCAAAAACTACAATTACAGGACTGTTCTGTTTTGAGAACCGCAAATTAATATTTGAAGGGGTAGACTCCCGTTATAAATTTGTAGTTCTCACATACAAAAAAGGTGGCTGTACAACGGAATTCCCTGCAGCTTTCATGCGCCATGATGTATCAGAACTTGAACAGTTTCCTGCCACCGGTTCAATATCTATGTCTGTAGATTTAGTGCGTAAACTTTCTCCTGACTCTTTATCTGTTATGGAGTTCAAATCTGCACTGGATGTACAGATTGCCAGGAAAATGCTCCAATTTCCACTCCTAGGAGAGACTTTAAAAGACACATGGAATCTTAGGTTTTCAAGAGAATTTGATATGACGAATGACAAACGCTTATTCTATAGCCAGCCAGCTTTGGGTAGGATGCCGCTCTATGAGGGGAAGATGATCTGGCAGTACAGTCACCAGCTTGCATCACCACGTTACTGGGTAGATATTGCCGAAGGACGAAAGGCAGTACTTGGGCGTACACAGGATTCGGGACAACTTTTGGGATATCAACTTTACAGGTTAGGTTTTCGGGATATTGCTTCTGCAACAAATGAACGGACAATGATATCAACAATTATTCCAAAAACATTTCATGGAAACAAAATTCCAACAATTGAGCCAATAGATATGAATGGTAACACACTGATTTCAAATAATGATCAACTTTATATAGCAACTGTCTTGAATAGTTTCATACTGGATTATATGATTAGACAACGTGTTACTACCACTTTAAATTTTTTTTATATTTATCAGCTTCCAGTGCCACGAATCTCAAACAAACATATTGCTTACACAAACTTGGTTAACTATAGTGCCAAATTGATCTGTACAACTCCAGAATACGATGATCTTGCCAAAGAAGCTGGACTGAAAGGTTATCAGGATGGAGTTACTAACCTTGCGGAACGGGCAAAACTTCGTGCTGAAATCGATGGGATTGTGGCACATCTCTATGGCCTCACGGAGGAGGAGTTCGCGCATATCCTCACAACTTTTCCACTTGTAGATGATTCTGAGAAATCAGCAGCAATGGAGGCATATATCCGCTTAAGTCCTGAGAACACACCCATATAAAGTACTGTATTTTAACATGTTAATAGGACACTCTGAGATGGCAAAATGACCCTATGCGATATCTTCATGTTGAGATGTTCGTAATAATACACCCTCTTGCCTCGCCACTCACTGGCGCTCAATATTGGAGGGGTAAGAGAACGATCTATAAGGAGGGAACTGCACAATGCTGGGAGGCGCTGTTCGTGGCCGGTCGGAGGGGTTGAAACCCCTCCCTGGGTCGACAGCACCCGCCTGCGCGGGTGGGCAAAACGTGACCCATTTCAGCTAGGGATTTGATAGATTGGGCTGAGTGGTGTGTCCAGTAAAGTTTGCACTCTTGTGTATCTCGTCCGCGCAGGCGGACGGTTAGCCCGCCAGCGAACGGTTTTAACAGGTCGCTGGCAAGTGCCAAATGCGAGGCGTTGGATAGCCAGCCCTGGAGGGGATCCCCGTTCTGATATAGAACATCGTCAGCAAGAGGGTGTAAGAGCTGATTTCATAGCATTTTCGCTTTCCTGCTTAGGAGAGACGTTACCCTATAGCATGGACCGTGCAGCCCGCTTCAGGGGGCTTGTGATCCGTAGGCAATGTCTTTAGGCATTGCCGCAAATCCGGCGGCTTTATAGATTCAGAACCTCTGTTTACCCCCCCACCGTAGCCATTCGCTGGTGCTCATTAAGGGAGGGGCAAGAAAGGTATTTATTTTGTAGTAACGGTTTACTCTATATAAGTATATGTTACACAAATAAGAATTCTATATCTGTAAGCCGTGCCCGCTTCTCGTCAACGCAGAGGTATTAGACTACATACAATCAATTCCACAACCACTTAACCCACTCTCTTAACAGTATAATAGTGGGAACTCAGCAGAATGGATCTGGTGCAAATACATGTCTACGCCATACCATGCAGCATACTATGCAACGGAACTCACTAAACGTAATTCCTCGGATGATATTGCAAAACTTGGTGCATCCCTCTTTAGTGCGCATGTGGATCTCAATCCACACCAGCTGGATGCAGCCCTGTTTGCATTTCGTTCTCCCCTATCCCGTGGAGCAATTTTAGCGGATGAGGTTGGACTGGGTAAGACAATTGAGGCGGGTCTGGTAATTAGTCAGCTTTGGGCCGAACATAAGCGTAGAGTGCTGATAATTACTCCCACGATTTTACGCAAGCAGTGGGCACAAGAACTCACTGAGAAGTTTTTTATCACGCCATTAGTTCTGGATTCTAAAGCCTATAATGCCAGAAAAAAATCAACGTTTGATCAACCACTGGATATCCCTGGAAAGTGTGTCATCTGCTCCTATCATTTTGCACGTGCCCACAATGCGGAAATAGCCTCTATACCTTGGGATCTAATAGTTATTGATGAAGCACACAGATTGCGTAATGTATTCAAACCTGGCAATAAAATAGCAAAAGCAATTAAATTAGCAGTTGCCAATAGGCCTTTACTGTTGCTTACCGCTACTCCATTGCAAAACAGCCTTCTGGAACTATATGGACTAATCAGTTTCCTTGATGAGCATCTTTTTGGAAGCATAGATGCATTCCGTGCACGCTACATGAGAGGTCCCATGGCGGATAGGGAACTTGCTGAACTGGCTCGTCGGCTACGCCCAATCTGTCAGCGTACATTACGACGCCAGGTTCAGGAGTATGTGAGATTTACAAACCGGATTCCTATTACACAGGATTTCACACTGAGTACTGCAGAGCAGGAGCTGTATGATAATATTTCTGATTATCTGCAGAGACCAACTCTTAACGCACTCCCAAACAGCCAGCGTCCACTTATGACGCTTGTTCTCAGAAAACTGCTTGCCTCTTCGTCTTATGCGATTGCAGGGACGCTGTCCAGTTTGGCTGGTCGACTCCAGAGCAGATTGACCGTCGATCCAGAATCATTGGACGATTTCGATGCCCTTGATGAGATGACGGAAGATTGGAACGATAGTAAAGACGATAATCAAGAGGATGGCGTTAGTCCAGATTTAGAAACGGAAGCCGCCAGTTCAAATGAGAGTATCAGTTTAGAGATTGAAGATTTAATCTCCTATGGGAAATTAGCCAAATCTATCACATCCAATGCTAAAGGCGAAGCTCTATTGACAGCCCTTCATCAAGGTTTCGCAAAATTGAGAGAATTGGGAGCCAATACTAAGGCAGTTATCTTTACAGAATCCAGGCGGACACAGACCTATCTTTTCGATCTGTTAACCAGTAATGGCTACGAGGGACGAACACTCACAATAAATGGCACAAATACCGATGACCGGGCAGGAACCATTTATAAGAATTGGGTGATCAGACATTCTGGTGAGGAGATAGTCACCGGGAATAAGACTGTAGATCTTCGCGCAGCATTGGTTGAACATTTTCGAGACCATGCAGATATCCTGATTGCAACGGAAGCGGCAGCGGAAGGTGTCAACCTCCAGTTCTGCTCATTAGTAGTCAACTACGATCTGCCATGGAACCCGCAGAGAATAGAACAGAGGATAGGACGATGTCATAGATATGGCCAGAAGCATGATGTTGTGGTGATTAACTTTGTGAACCGATCGAATGAAGCTGACCTCAGGGTTTTTGAACTTTTGAGTGAGAAATTTAGACTGTTTGATGGGGTATTTGGATCCTCAGACGAAGTCCTGGGTGCATTAGAATCTGGTGTAGATTTCGAACGGCGAATAGCGGAAATCTATCAGAGTTGCAGATCATCAGAAATGATAGATGCAGCATTTGCTCAACTACAAATGGAACTGGATTTACAGATTCAGGAAAGAATGGCAGCTACGCGCACAGCACTTATTGAGAATTTTGATGAAGAGGTACATCAACGGCTAAAGATTAGCCGGGAACAGAGCATGGAATTTCTGGATCGGATACAGCAGGCATTCTGGAATCTTACGCATTTCGAACTGAAGGATATAGCGGATTTTGATGACTCGGCATGCCAATTCACCCTGGAAAATGTGAAGGATTCCTGGTCTGACGTGCCAGTTGGAGAATATCAGTTTATACTCCCAGCACAAAACCATACGCATGGCCATGCATATCGTCTGTCGAGTCCCTTGGCGTCTCATATCATACACCAGGCTCTTGACAGAAAACTGGAGCCAGCCTGTGTCATATTCGATCTCTCTGGATACAAGCGAAAGATTGGTTTGCTGGAACCCCTGGCAGGATGCACTGGCTGGATGCAGGTCTCTCTACTGACTGTTGCATCCCTGGAGGCTGAGGATCGTCTTCTCTTTGCGCTCATAGACAATGACGGTAACCTTCTTGACCAGGAAATTGGTGAGAAGCTTTTCAGGCTGAATGGTACGATGAAAGAGATCGATGGACAGTTATCGTCAGTTGAGGAAACGCTTAACATGAGAACAGCATCATTAAAGATGATGACGCTGAACGATATTAGTCAGCGCAATTCACGGTACTTTGATGAGGAGATAACGAAACTGGATCGCTGGGCTGATGATCTGAAGCATGGCCTGGAGACCGAGATAAAAGATATTCAGGCAAAGGTGAACCAGATTAAGAAAGAAGCTAGAACTGCTCCTGATCTGAAGAGTAAACTGGATCTGCAGCATCAGGTGAAAGAGCTGGAAGTGCTTCGTAACCGAAAACGTAGAGAGCTTTTTGATGCGGAGGATGAGATAGACTCACGCAAGGAAACTTTAATCTCCAGCGTGGAGGCACGACTTCAGCAGGAGATAAATATAAAGCTGCTATTCACAATACAGTGGGAGCTTGTTTAGCTGATTTATTACAAAGTGGAATTTCATACTATATTAGCAACCGAAGAAGACTAACTGAATATTAATTCACAATTTCTCCCTATTGTAGATAGTAATATAATCAGGACTGAATAACTAAAATACGACTGATGAGGTAAACTTTTGTTTACAAGGTGCATGGCACCATCCAGTTGTAAGAACCTATCGGCATAGACACTATTGAGTACCACTAAGGATATATGATGATAGAGGTTGCACATGGAGATCTGCTGAATGCTGATACCGAAGCTCTGGTAAATACGGTAAACACTGTGGGAGTAATGGGCAAAGGGATTGCCCTTCAGTTTCGCCAGGCATTTCCAGAAAACTATAAAGCATATCGTAAAGCATGCCAAAGTGACCTGGTGCAACTGGATAAAATGTTCGTCTTTCACACAGGTAAATCAACATGCCCCAGGATAATTATCAATTTCCCAACAATAGGAGACTGGCGGAGCCATTCCCGGCTGTCTGATATCGAGAGGGGTCTTGTAGACCTGGTTCATATAATCACCGCGGAAAAGATCACATCAATTGCAGTACCGGCTCTTGGATGTGGTAATGGAGGGTTAAACTGGCACGTAGTTCGTCCACTCATTGAGGATGCTTTCTCTAAATTACCACAGATCACAGTTCTACTCTATAGTCCTGAAAGTGCCACCATCCGTCATGACAATAACAAAAGTGAACGAGATTAAGACATGGCTGCCTTCCTTTGTCTGGCATATTTTAAGAACATGTATCTCGACTAAGGATAATTTGTGGGTTGTGTCATGCTACTATCGGCCTGACTATGAACTGGTCAGAGTTATAAGTCATGGGGTATTCATTGAGGTTTACAAATGAAGGTTGATACTTTGACAATGGTGCAGCCGGCCCTTTTGCTATGGGCACGTGAGACTATTGGAATGACCACTCAGGATGTAGCAACTAAATTGCAACGTCCTGTGTCGGATATAGAGGCATGGGAATCTGGGGATGCCTCACCAACATACAGCCAGTTAGAAAAATTGGCCTATGAGATATACAAACGCCCATTGGCTCTGTTTTTTTTGCCTGCGCCACCAGAGGAGATTCAGCCTCAACAGGAGTTTCGTTCACTTCCATCGTCAGATACGAACTCGCTACTACCAGATACCCGGTTACGCATCCGTCAGGCCAATGCATATCAACTTACCCTGAAAGAGCTGTTTAATAACAGTAACCCGACCCAGAGGAAAATCTGGCAGCAACTATCTCTCTCCATGAACAGTTCTATCATTAACCAGAGCCATGAGATACGTTCACAGTTAGGAATATCGCTGGATGAACAGGTGAAGTGGGCAAACCATGAAACAGCACTTAAAACATGGCGGTCTATCATTGAATCTGCAGGGATTTATGTTTTCAAATGG
>JAJZFJ010000140.1 GCA_021805395.1 bacterium | reverse complement strand
GCAAACCTCATTGGATCAGATGCTTAGCATGTGGACAATACCTAACAATTAATCCCTAGCCCCAATGGGTCGCGCTCTACCCACCCGCGCAGGCGGGTGGTGTCAACCCAGGGAGGGGATTCATCCCCTCCGGGGTCGCGACGCAGTCGCGGGGAGAGGTGCCGCAGGCAGGGCTGCGTCACCACAAACAGCCCAAATTGCCCTCACCCTACCCTCTCCCACAAAGGGTACATATCGTCATATAAACTGCAAAGCCTGTGCCCCCTTTGCAGGCGAGGGAGCCGGAATCCGTCTTGCCCACGCAGGAGCTCTTTGGGATTTCAGCACGGTACTTCAGTGCCGTGCATACGGCAACGCATTCGCGGCAAAGATGGAAACGGCTGTCACCTCAGTAAAAAGATAGTTCGCTTGACAAAGATCTGTAAGCATGATAAACTATTGTTAGGATTGAACTAGCGCTAGTTCAATCCATTTTTGAACTACTCAAACCGCAGTTTGGTGACTGGCAATGGATACTCAAAAACATATCGCACAAAAATCAGCAACGTTAGACGATATCGCCTCTCTCGCTGGAGTTTCAAGGATGGCAGTATCAGTCGTCTTGAACGGATCACGATCTGGAACCAGAGTCTCCCAAGCAACTCGACAGCATATACTCGATATTGCCAAAAAGCTGAACTATCGCCCTAATTCCCTCGCAAGATCTCTTGCCCGTCGCGCTACTCATATCTTCGGCTTCTACAGTGGTTTTGATTATTTCGATGCACGCAATCCATTCATTGCTGAATTAACTGCCGGTCTATTGGAAGAGTGTGCTCGTTCCAAGCGGGATCTGTTGCTTCACACACTATTTCGTGGTCAGAACATCTCAGGTCTTTATGATGAGATGTTGAGTGGAAAGATTGATGGACTAATAATATGGTCGCCTGATGATGATCCCCTTGTTACGCTTTTGCGAGACAGTCATCTGCCGGTAGTAAGCGTTGTTGAATCCATTCCACCTTTTCCCTCTGTAGGTGTAGCCGAGCACAGCGGTTCCTATCAGTTAGGACAGTATCTATATGATCAAGGTCATCGTTCCATTCTCTATCTCACTCTTAACTCGCCATCCAAATCGCGATTGAGACGCTTGGAAGGTATGAGGGAACTGGCAGTAGAAAGAGGCATGGAATTTCAGATACAAGCTGATCCCACATGGGAGGAATGGTCGAAGTCGCTCTCAAAATCAAATTCTCCCAATTCTCGCCCGACAGCAATAGCCTGCTGGAACGACATAGCAGCTTATCAGGCACTGTCCTACTGTCGTCGATCTGGTTTGAACACACCGAAGGATATTGCAATTGTGGGCTTTGACGGGATTAAATCGCCAATTGAACTGGACATGCGATTGACGACAGTTCGAGCTCCATGGGCACAGGTAGCATCCACTGCTGTTACCTATTTAGTGGATCTGCTGGAAGGGAAAGAAGTGCCAACTGAAACCAAACTGCCAGTGGAGCTTATTCTCGGGGATACTACGTAATCAGCGAGCTACAACGTACTCTCACTTTTTATTTATCAAAATATACATCAGCATTAAAACTGCTTGCTCAGTCACGAACCCATTTTACACTGTCTCATGAATACATGGATGATCGGATGACTACAATTGATCAGAAAACATAACCCAACATTTCTGCAGATACCAGCTGGCATGATGAAAGTTTCTGCCAGATATGTTATAGCCCTGTGCTTTATGGCTGCAGCTTTATGCATTCCAATATCCAATGCATCTGCTATGGCTGTCCTTTCCTGGCAGAAACAGACCGATGGGGTGATATTCAGGTTACAAACAGGCACACTCACTGTCCAGGTTTGGACACCGAGTGTCATTCGCATCCTGTATGGTACAGGGCTGACGGAACCCGTTCATAAGAGCCTCAGCGTAATATCTACACCCCAGCATGTTGCTTGGCACCTTGGGGTTCATCCAGAGTACGTTATAATTTCAACTGGATCTGTTCAAGTGCAGGTCAACCGAGCGACCAGTGCAGTACAGTTCCTGAATGAACAGGGAAAGCCAATCTTAAGCGAAACTCCAAATGGCAGAAGCTTAACTCCTGAAACGCTCCCAGGACCAACCCCTGAATCTTCATACATCTCCCAGCAGAGCTTTAAGCTTTCACCGGATGAGGATATATATGGATTGGGTCAGCATCGACTTCCGACCAGCCAGGGAAACATGAGCTACAGGGGTATAACGGTGCATCTGGAACAGGCAAATCGCGAGGTGGCAATCCCATTCCTCACATCCAGCAAAGGGTATGGATTATTCTGGGATAACGCATCCCATACGGATGTTTCTGTGGGAGCAGGGATAGCCAAAACGATTCCCTCCAGCCAGTTGTTCACCGAAGACGGGAAGCCGGGTGGTCTTACAGCACAGTACTATAATGGTCACGATTTTGCGACGCTTGTGAGGACGCGTGTAGACCCACAGGTTGATTTCAACTGGGTGGGATCTCCAGCAAAAGGTGTAGGGCATGATTATTTCAGTGCCCGATGGACAGGCTTTGTGCAGGCGCCGAAGGCAGGAGACTACACCTTCGTAACAACTAGTGACGATGGTGTACGATTATGGGTGGATGGCAAACTCATTATTGATGACTGGAGTAACCATGCAGCGCGTGATGACCAGGCAACGGTCCACTTCACTGCTCAAAGTATGCATAAGATACGCATGGATTACTTCCAGGATACACGAGATGCTATAGTGCATCTCGCATGGCAGTATGGACAGCCTCAAAACACAGTCTGGACATCAGAAGCTGCTAACTGTATTGACTACTATTTCATTTATGGACCTTCGCTGGATAAAGTGATGGCCGGATATAGAGGTCTTACTGGGCAGGCACTTATGCCTCCAAAATGGGCTTTGGGTTACTGGCAATCAAAAGAAAGGTATCGTTCACAGCAGGAATGGCTGAATATCGCACAAAAGTACCGTTCACTTCATATTCCAATTGATGCTATTGTGCAGGATTTCCTCTACTGGGAGCCATACCCCTGGGGTTCGAATAAATTCAATACTACGCTCTATCCTCATCCAGCAGCTGCTATCTCTACGTTGCATCACGAATTCCACATGCATTTCATGATATCTGTATGGGGGAAATTCTATCCTGGCACACCGAATAATCCTGACGTTAACTATGATGTAATGAATGAACATGGCTTCCTGTATCCTCCGCAGCCAGACAGCTCTCGATATTATGATGCCTTCAACCCGGCAGCTCGTGCCCTCTACTGGAGCTTTTTACGTACGCAGCTGTTTACAAAGGGTGTGGATGCATGGTGGCTTGATGCTGACGAACCCGAAGTAGATATGTGGGCTTTCAGAAAGGTACAAACAGCCGCTGGGCTGGGAGCTACTGTACTGAACGCATGGCCGCTCATGCATACAACCGGCGTTTACATGGGGCAGCGTGCTGATGATCCCAGCAAGCGGGTATTCATCCTCAGTCGCTCAGCGTTCGCAGGACAGCAGCGTAATGGTGCTGCAACATGGTCTGGTGACATAACTGGCGATTGGGACACCTTCCGACGGCAGATTCCTGCAGGGCTCGACTTTTGCCTGTCCGGCATTCCTTACTGGACGACGGACATTGGAGGATTTTTCGAGAACTATCCAAATGGATCAAAAAATCCCGAATACAGGGAACTGTTCACACGCTGGTTTGAGTGGGGAGCATTTTGCCCCATTTTCAGAGTTCATGGAATGGATACACCAAAGGAACTCTGGCGTTTTGGATCGCACTACGAGCCTATTCTCGTACGCTACGACAAGCTCCGATATCGGCTCATGCCTTATATCTACTCACTGGCGTGGCATGTGACTGCACATGCCGGAACAATCATGCGTGCGTTAGTTATGGACTTTCCTTCAGATGTTGAGGCAAGAGAGAGTCGCAGCGAGTTTATGTTTGGTCCTGCATTACTGGTCTGTCCTGTCACTCATCGGGGTGCAACATCACGTTCGGTGTACTTCCCCAAAGGGACGAACTGGATTGATTTCTGGAGTGGGAGCACCTATCCCGGAGGAGAAACAATTACCGCACCAGCACCACTTCAAACTATGCCCCTGTATGTTCGGGCTGGCAGCATCGTTCCCATGGGTCCGTTTCTTCAGTACGCAGGAGAAAAACTGCCAAATCCTGTAGAACTTAGAATCTATAGGGGTGCAAATGGAAAGTTCACCCTTTATGAAGATCAGGGTAACACATATAACTACACAAAAGGAATCTATGCCACTATTTCCATCTCCTGGAATGATAAGTCAGGAGTTCTCACCATTGGAAAACGAAAAGGATCTTTTCCAGGCATGCTCAAGAAGAGAACTTTCAACATTATCTTGGTCAGCCCTGAAAAAGGAACCGGACTACATATCTCAACACAGCCAGATCGTGTAGTTTCGTATGATGGCAGGGCTATAAAAGTCCGTCTTGGAAAAGAAAGCGATAACAGAAATGAAAAATAATGAACAGTTCACTTCCGATCTAGTGATCCTAACCGAAAAAGATAACAGCAAAACTCGTGGAATTACCCGCAAAGATGTACTGCTTGCTGGTTTGGGTCTATTACTCAGTCCCTCCATCTCAACCTCCGCGTCTGTTGAGTTACCTGTCTCAAATGCTAACTCCACAGTCCTCGGACCAAATGTATATGTATTTGAACCGGGTATGCCTGCTGCTGAAATTCAGAAGACAGTATCAGAAATCTACAGCAGAATGGAAGCAAACCAGTTCGGAACAGAACGCTATGCAATACTGTTCAAACCAGGGCAATACGATGTTACTTTTAATGTAGGATTCTATACACATGTTGCTGGTCTGGGGCTGAATCCAGACGATGTACAGATTAACGGAGGCGTCAACGTTAACGGTAAATGGGCAGATGGAATGGCTTTAGACAACTTCTGGAGAACCATGGAGAATTTCTGCATTATACCATCCTCCAACATTCCCTATCAGACTATCAAAGGGGTTACTCGCATAGCTATTTCCCAGGCAGCCCCATTAAGACGCTTGCATATTAAAGGTGATGTACAGCTGTTCGACTGGACATCCAAAGGATCCGTAGGCTACGCAAGCGGCGGATTTCTGGCAGATTCAGTCGTCGATGGCAAAGTTGTACCAGGATCGCAGCAACAGTGGCTATCGCGTAATAGCAGCTGGGGCGGCTGGCAAAATGCGGTGTGGAACATGGTTTTTGTGGGCTGTGAAAACACCCCCCCAAATTCATTCCCCAACCCACCTTATACAGTGGTTGGACAAACACCAGTCATCAGGGAAAAGCCCTATTTGCACATTGACAAATCAGGGAAATATTTCGTTTTTGTTCCTGAATTGAGAGTCAACTCTCAAGGAGTATCATGGGCAAATGGAGCTACTGAAGGTAAATCTGTCTCTTTGGACAAGTTCTACATAGCTCATCCCTCAACTGACAATGCAACAAAACTTAACGCTGCACTGGCAGCCGGTAAAAACCTTCTGTTCACGCCAGGTGTATACAAGTTAAGCCATCCATTGCATATCACGCATCCCAATACAATAGTTCTTGGAATAGGCATCCCATCGCTCATCCCCACATCGGGGCTGTCAGCCATTAATGTTGCTGATGTGGAGGGAGTTACAATTGCCGGAATGATAATTGATGCAGGGGAGAAGAAATCTCCAGTTCTCCTTGAGGTGGGGCCAATAGGTAGCAAGACAGAACATTCTGCCAACCCAACATTTTTATACGACCTCACCATTCGGACTGGAGGTTCCAGTGTGGGTTTGAATGACATAGGGGTGATAATTAACAGCAACAACGTTGTAGTGGACAATATCTGGATCTGGCGTGCTGACCATGGAGAAGGAGTGGGCTGGACAACCAATCCTACCAGGACAGGATTAGTGGTGAACGGTAATCGGGTGACAATCTATGGCCTGTTCAATGAACACCATGAGGAGTATCAGACGCTCTGGAAGGGTAATGAAGGGCGGGTCTACATGTATCAGTCTGAAATGCCTTACGACATCCCCAATCAAATGGCATGGATGGATGGTAAAACTGATGGCTATGCCTCATATAAGGTTGCCGACAGCGTAACCAGCCATGAAGCCTGGGGAGTGGGTGTTTACTGCTTTTTCCGCGATGCGACTGTAAAAGCAAATAGTGCAATTGAGGCTCCTGCCACCTCGGGTGTAAAATTCCATCACCTCACCACAATTTGGCTGGATGGCAGGCAAGGTAGTGAAATCACTCATATTATCAACAATTCTGGAGATGCTGCCACATTCAATAATCATCGGCAGACCCTTACCGAGTTCCCGACTTAGCTGAACATCAGTTAAAACCATGCGCTGGTGGACTAACCGTCCACCAGCGCGAACTAGATGACAGCATTCCTATCAATATGGGGTTTGTTGGTGAGGAGTTAATTTTACACCATGGGGAAGCTCCGATCATCTTGCTTTGCTCACAGCTCCTGAAACCCACGCCTGTCCAGTCCCTGCACCTAAGTGGACTCAATGCCAATACTACCAACGGTATGATGATTTTTGGTGCGGTTAAGGCTACCCCATTGGAGAAAATCCCGATTGCAAAGCAACACGATCCGTCACCCGCGTTGGCGAATGTGATTGGGCAGAGGCAGGGTTTAACACGTCCGGCACAGCACTCGAACGTCATGCATGCACCTATCAGCTCGCGCTCTTGCCCCACCCTTAGCAAGCATAGCGCGGGGAGAGGTTTAAAGCTGCTGGCCTGAACGGAAACTGCTCACAAATCCCACCCAGCAAAGCACCGCAGTAGCTTCCGAAGGACGCTCGCTGCGTAGCCCCCCTATCCTTGGCATTCATTCCGCGGGCCTCTGGATGGTTAGCAATTAGATGACCAAAAGCAACAAATCCCCTAGCTTTACTGCTTGTATTCTGCCCTCCATCCCATTAGTCAGACACTGAAATACCAGCCCAGTGGTCTGTGCGGAAAGGAACTGCAGGCAATCCCGCTCCGTTGTAGAGATTACAAACAGGACAAGCTGCGTATGCGTACCGTACTGCAACAGGATTAGGCACATGTGATGATGAGACCACCACGGTATTCCCTACAATTTTCGCATGTGCCCAGTACCATTTTTTATCAGCTCCGGCAATTGCAAATCCCTGTACTTTAGGACCAAACGCCAGGGTATTATCCATCACCTTCAATCCACCACTCGTATGTCTAAAGTGTATTGTCACATTCGACCCAGCGATATCCATACCAGTATAGACTGGCCCTGAGTAGACAACCTTCTCGTGATACGTTTTCGCCAGAGCAATGAGAGCAAGTCGCTTCCCTACATCCTTCTTGTCTGTTGGATGGATGTTAGCTGGATTACCGATATCAATTGTGAGCGCCAGTCCAGAGTTAGGTACACTCTCCGCAGTCATAGTTTGAGCTTCACGCAGTTCCGACCATACATCGTTGCCAGGCTGAGCAAGATAAGGAGTAAAAGGAGCAATTTGAACAATGTAAAAAGGAAAATCTCCTTCACCCCAGCGAGAACGCCAGTCAGAAATGAGGGCAGGAAGCAGTTTTCGATACTCTTGGGCCCATCCTACATTCGATTCACCCTGATACCAAACAACTCCTTTTATCGGGAATGGAATAATGGGAGCGATCATACCGTTATACAGAACTGTTACCTGGTTAGGATTTTTTGGATCAAATTTGGTTTTCACCAGCTGAAGGGGATTTGTGAACTCTGGAAACCGGGAAAGCCCCGTTGCACTCGTCCAGGATTCAGCAACTGTCCCACCCCATGAGGAGTGAATGAGACCAATTGGTACATTCAGTGCTTTGTAGAGATCCCTGCCAAAGAAGTAACCAACTGCCGAAAAGCCGCTCCATGCTCCCTTCGCGATACTGTCTGGGCTGCAAACCTGCCACGTATCCGCATCATACCACATGGGATTTGAACCTGGAGTTACCAGTGGAGTTGGAGATATTACAGTTGCCTCAGTATATAATCTGATATCAGGATAGTTAGCAGCTGCTTCAACTGTCTTTGCATCTGGAAGATTGCCTACTCCATACTGCATATTAGATTGACCTGAACATAACCACACGTCTCCAAGCATCACATTGTTGAACGTAGCAGTTTGTGGTCCGCTAACTTCCAGTGTATATGGACCTCCCGCAGGCATTGATGGCAGCTCCACACGCCATCGTCCGGTTGAATCGGATGTTGAGGATGCTCTGGCACTTCCCAGGCTTACGTCAACGAGTGTATTCGGAGTTGTCCATCCCCAAACTGGAATGGGCATATCCCGCTGAAGCACCATGTTGCTTGAGAAGATTCTACTTACAAACGGCAATGCCTCGCTGCGAGAGATGATCGGACAGAGCAACAGCAGCAAAAGCAGAACAGCACGACGCATTTCAATCTCCTGAATGAGTATTATCACTGCCATACTATTCTAGGAAGTTTGCAATAAATCCTACTCCACATGGTGGATATTAGTTAATTAGTTCACAGGCTTATACTTTTGCCCACATAACTGCCAGCATAACCGTAGTATACTCTAGCTAAAATACAGACAAAACGAGGAGCATTTTCATGATTGACACAGAGCTGATTCCACGCAAAGTTCTTTTTGGAAACCCTGAACGCACAGCACCTGTTATTTCACCAGATGCAGCGAAGCTGGCATTCACCGCCCCATTGAATGGAGTTATGAATGTCTGGATATCAACCGTCGCAAATCGAGATGAGAGAGCTGTCACATCAGACAAGGTACGTCCAATCAGATCATTCCTCTGGCAGTATGATAGCAAAAACATCCTCTACCTTCAGGATACTGGTGGTGACGAAAACTACCATTTATTGCAAACTAATATAGAAAGTGGGGAGACAAAAGACCTCACTCCTTATGA
Source organism: bacterium (assembly GCA_021805395.1). Taxonomy (GTDB): domain Bacteria; phylum Armatimonadota; class Chthonomonadetes; order Chthonomonadales; family Chthonomonadaceae; genus JAJZFJ01. Next base: position 1,413 of record JAJZFJ010000140.1, on the reverse strand, counting down.
TAATGTAATGGTGAACAATATAGAACTTAGTGAATTGGTACCTAACCAGGGTGTCATTATAATGAACAGATCGGACCCACGCTTTTTTGAACCCTGGAAAATTGATCTCAGCACAGGAGAGACAACGCTTCTAAAGTCGAATCCCGGTGATATCATTGACTGGAGCATAGATAATGAGCTGAATATATGTGCTGCTACAAGGACACTTCCAAATGGTGCATCAGAGATCCTAGCACCTGACGGGGAGGGATGGAAAACACTATTCTCCCAAACCTGGGAAGAGGAGTTTGGGGGATGCATTGGCACAACCCCAGAGAAGGATGCCCTATGGGTACTGAGCAGCAGAGATGCGAATGCCACACGGCTCGTTAGAGTACCACTGAACGGTTCAGATCCTGTTCCAGTTGCTGAAGATCCAGAGTACAGCGTAACCACCGTGCTCCTGAGACCAGGAACGAATGCCCTGGAAGCATACCAGGTTACACGTGCCAGGAGTGAGTGGGTTGTAATTGACAGTTCAATTGCAGAGGATTTTGAGTTTTTGAAGTATGTAATGGATGGAGATTTCACTGTGGTAAGCAGAGATCTCTCTGATAAATACTGGACTGTTTCCTACAAATCAGACACCGCCCCAACCTCTTATTTTCTTTATCAACGTGATACAAAATCCGCAGCACTTCTCTTCGTAAACCAGCCACAACTCACTAAATACACGCTTTCTCCAATGAAACCAATCACTTTTGTTGCACGGGATGGAATGCTAATTCATGGTTATCTCACTGTCCCTGCCGGAGTTGAGCAGAGCATGTTGCCCACTGTTATGCTGGTGCATGGAGGTCCCTGGGCACGGGATGTATGGGGATTAAGCCCTATGGTCCAATGGCTGGCAAACCGGGGATATACGGTAATTCAGGTGAACTACCGTGGGTCTACAGGTTATGGAAAGAGCTATCTCAATGCTGGCAATCTGGAGTGGGCTGGCAAAATGCATACTGATCTGCTGGATGCTAAAGACCATTGCGTGAAGAGTGGATTATCCGATCCAGATCGGTTCGCCATTATGGGAGGGAGCTATGGCGGATATGCTACCCTGGTGGCATTAACCTTCACTCCGGAGGAGTTCACCTGTGGGGTCGATCTGGTTGGTCCCTCCTCCATTGAGACGCTGCTCGCAACAGTCCCACCTTACTGGGCGCCCATGCTTGCGATGTTCAAACTTCGCGTCGGAGAAGATCCAGAGCTTCTACGTTCTCGATCTCCGCTAACCTTTGCATCCAATATCTGTCGTCCATTACTTATCGCTCAAGGAGCCAATGATCCCCGCGTGAAACAGTCTGAGAGTGATCAGATTGCGTCCTCTGCAAGAGCTCTGGGCAAACAGGTCGAGTACCTCATCTTTCCTGATGAAGGACA
>JAJZFJ010000116.1 GCA_021805395.1 bacterium | reverse complement strand
AGAACAGTTCATCCAAACTTATAATACAACAGCCAAACCTTTCGTCTGGACAGCAACCGTTGACTCGATAATGACCAAGATAAATAAATGTAAAGTTATTTACGGGACACTACACTAGCTTCCTTCACCTGTTTATCTACAGGGATGGCTATCTCCTCTATTTCCAGCTGGTGTTTCATTTTTATTCCTATAACATATTCAGTCGGTCAGTAACGTACAGTCCGCTAAGTTTCTACGAATTATAATGAGGCATTCATTTCCAGATTAGACGGGGAAACTCGTTTAGTTGAAAGCTGTAATCTGGGAGAATGGCCATATTCGAGGACGAATCATACGATGCACCTGTTTGTGAAATACCGTATTCCTGTATCTGAGCACCTAAACTGATCTTTGTCGATTTGAAGAGCTTAGAGTTTGGTGACATTGTCTGTAAGTTGGGAAAGCATTTGAATGCATTCTCCCTCTGTGCCACATTCAGTTCTGATACAGGAAGTTTATCTGTTAAGAAGGTTTTCTGCTCTCTTGGGCTCAGTGAGAAGAACAACTTCAGGAGGGATCTATTATGCAACATGCTCCTTACAACAATTGCGAATGGTTTAAGCGGATACGCGGGGTTAGGTTTAGCATAACCATCATTACCAGGTTCCAGCAGATAGAACTGCAGGGAATCCTCAATTTGCAAGGGAGTAAAGTGCTTGAAGATATAATCCTCCAATGCTAGCTCCAGTTTTTCCTTGATTATTTCAACTCTTTGTAAACCATTGGCTGTTTTAATTTTTGCTTCTGCAGAATGCACCATAGCCCACATCGTATTTAACTTTCGCCGTTCTGGTTGAAGTCTATCCTCTCGATACCACATATTGTCTCTCACCAAAATGATACCATCGGCATCTTTTGTCCAGCTGCTCTGGTTCACAGCTGCCATCTGATTCAATTCAACATTCAGTGGATGAGGTAGGTATGTGAGCCTGTCTTTCCCTAATACCGGTATACCAGGCAAAGAATAGTAGTCTGAGATATACTGCATGTCAGCAACTTTAGCGAGCCATTCCAGCTTGTCAGTGCGCAGAACATCCTGAGTGAGATTGTTGTTCATTGTATTTAGATAACTGTTCCATGCAAATCTTGGATCGCTGGAGGTGTTATATATCACTGCGTATGAGAGTTTCTTAGGAATATTTTTCATTACTGCTAGTTGTGGAAACGGCAGGGTCTCTTCAGCTTTCAGTTTTCGATAGAGTTTTGGAAGGACAACATTCTTTGGGAGTGAGGATGGCGGAGTAAAGAATGGATTAAGTAGCATAGTTTCTACCTGCAAGCTGGGAGAAGTATAGAAATACGTTGGAGCACTATTAGAAGAAATCAAATTCTGATTGACAATTGAAAAATCTATACTGTTAATGTTTATTATAAAATTAATGTGAAAAGATTCTGTATTATTCATCTTATTTTTTATTTTTACACCTAAATATTTAACAGGTGCAAATAATATTTTTTTAGCATTTTCAGATATATCCTTTGATGGGATTGTGGCATTCCCTATATATCCACCGAATCCATAGTTCTGTATTGGGTTATAGGAGGCATCAAAATTGTAATGTTTAGAAATATAACTGAGATTTTTAGTTCCTAATTGATGAAAAAATGCTGGATTAATACGGCCGGTGCCATAAAATACATCGGGTGGTGAACAGAGAGAGGGGTTTAAATTCTCTCTTTCAAAACCATATACATTATGGCTGGTGGCATTGCCTAGTTGCTTCACCATGTTCGATTTTACGTCATTTTTAATTTTATGAGAAAGCTCATTGTATGTTTTCCACCAGTTATGTCGCTGTCTGATAGCTGAGATACGCATCTCAAGCACATATCCATCACCATGCTCGGAGTGCAGCCATGTACCAGATAGCAGCGTTGCAAGGGCATTCATTACTTGCCATACGGGCTTATTTACTATATTCATTTGCAGCAGCTGGCCGTTATATTCCTTGCTTGCGGAGATAGTAAGCCTATTTCCACCTAACATGATACACAGGGAATGTAGAGAGATTGGAACTGCATCAACGGTTATGGTTCTCTGCAAAAGGGAATTATTTTCATATCCGTTTGTGCTATCTGCCATTGCTCTGGTTTGGCTGTGAGAGAGGGTGGTAAGGAGCATAAATGCTATTAATAGTCCGGTCTTGTCTGATCTTCGCAAGTGTATCATTGATGGAAACAATCTCCCTGTGTTTGGAAATTATGCGACGTACCTGTTACTTTGGAGAAAGAGTGGGGTAACACTGAAAAGTATATCCATTCAGAATACTGCTAGGTTTTGTGTTTGCAATGTCGTTGTTTGGTGAATAAGTATTCCAGATCGGCACCTTAGACCATAGCAAAGTAATAAAATTCAACAGGTTTTTCTTTGGATTATCAATGCAGTAGAGCAGAGAAGGACAGCATTGAACTGCATACTTCTTCTGAAGATCTGATAAATTCAATACATCTAATCCTGTATTGAGTAGTTGTTCCTTTTCCTGTGGAGTGAGTGAGAGATAGAACTTCAGAGTTCGCTTATCCTGAAATAGTTGGGTCGCAATTTGTCTGAAAGGCATCAGCGGATACTTTGGGTTAGGCGAATAGTAGCCATTATCACCAGGCTCAAGTACATAAAACTGAAGACCTCCAATTATTTGCAATGGTGTGAGATGCTGATATGCATAACATTCCAGATCGATTTGCAGCTTGTGTTGAATGTCAGCACGCTGCTCTTTGGTGGAGATAGTGCTCTCCAGATTCTCAGCGTTATGAACAATCTTCCACATAGCTTTGATTACTGAAAGAGGGGGCTGAGCCTTGTCATCCCGATACCATGTATTGTCTCTCACAAGGATAATGCCGCATTTCTCTTTTTGCCAGCTACAGTTATTCCTGGAAGCCATTGCATCCATTTCCAGATTAAGCGGCTCTTGCAATGCAGGTACTCGGTATGGAGCGAGTAGTGGAATGGCATCCTCGTCGTAATAGTCCGCTATATACTGGATTCCTGCAACATGTGCTAGCCACTCGAGTTTATCTGTACGCCGATTTGGCGGCACTTCAATGTTTATACTAGAAGAAGTGCTGTTATCTGAGTGATTGAGAGGAAAGACTGATTGTGGAAAGTCTGCTAACTGACTGCAGATGGCAGACACATCTTTAGGGACAGAGGAAACATTTACAAAACTCGAATAGGGATTGAGAAAGTAAGTCGCATAATGATATGGATCTTTGGAAGTATCAATTTGTTTGATATACTGCATAGGTTGGTAGCCATTGTCTTTGAATATATCATGGATATCTATGGATCCATTCCAGGATACCAAATTTAAAACTGGATTTTGGGAGATATTGGAAAGGCTGGTACCTACTTGCATAGTGGGTTTCATTTCAGAATTAAAGATCTCCTGATCAGCAGGAGGAAGATCAGAGTATCGGATAATTAATCTGTTATTTTCCATAGAAACATTACCAAAGTAGGGAGGTGTAATGTAGGATGCATATACTGAGTTTCTAATTAATTGATGCTGAATTTTGACAGGCAGTCTGCTAAAAAAACTCAAATCATAAATATTCGGTGCATGGTGGGTAAGTTTCCAATTTACATACTCTGTGACATAGGTTGGTTGATGTACCTTGAATTGAGCAAGCGCAAAATTGTATTCTTTTGCTGTAATCTTACTCTTTAACTTATCAAAAAGGTGCCACCATCTTAATCGTTCATTTTCCTCTCGTGAATTCATAAGTAGTTTGTAAGAGTGCCTGCCGCTATCTGACACCCAGTGACCTGTTAATAATGTGGCAACAGATGCCATGACCTGATTGATTGGTTGATCTGTAATCTGGATCTGAAGCTGCTGATTGGCATAGTCAGTACTTGCACTGAGCTGGACGCCAAAGCGGCTAAGGAGCGAGCAAAGTCTCATCACGCTAATAGGAACTCTATGTATGGTCACTTTCTGCGCAAGAACTGGGTTCGAAAGATAGGAGGATGCTGCAGAAGCTTGAACAGGTTTCAGACCAGTTAGCACGAGAGTAATGCATAGGGTTACACCGCCAACACTGTTCCTAATATGACTTGACTGGAAATGATGTATCATACTGTCCTTCTTAGCATTCGCAATTTCTTGTGCAATAATTATATCCAATATCGCCACTAAATGCAATTCTAATGCTTTTGTGATGAGAAGAGACTGACATTTGGACAACGCAAACCTCTAATGAACACTTCCTGCAATATAGTTATATACTTAAATGGGTACCGAGCACAAAGAGGTATTTTTACAGCAGTTTCACTTGATTTGCAATCTGGTTGGATCAGATGAATAGAATTTGTCATTTAACTATATTTCACATTCATGAAGCTCTGATGATGCTGTAAATTGATTTAGTACACTCAGAATTGATGCATTGACTAGGATAATTTGTAATGATGGATAGGGAACGCTGGGACTTCTATAAGCAGAAGGTTAAACAGAGCTGTTTGAGCAGTAATAGCAGGCTTAAAGTAGAGAGAATACTCAAAAGAACTCGAATGCCATTGGTGATTGGGGCAATAACCTATGGCGTGATTACACATCATCTTTTCAATGGCGTGTATGCTTTCTATGGTAGTTTTGTTTTACTTGTGTTCATTGCACTGTTATACGATTGCCGTAATAATTACCGTTTACGTAGAGGGCTGAGCAAGACTATTCATAGTGTGGATGCGAGCGAAATACCTTTGCTTTGTGAGTTATACCCTCTATTTATAAATCACCCTAAACTATCCAGCATGCTTACTGATAACATATCGAAGCGTTTGAGTTATGAGCGGGAGGCAAACCTGGAGTGGTCTGAAGAGAGCAAGGCAGTGGTTTTGGATGTTCTGTTATCTTCTGCCCAGCTAACGAACATTATGGATCGTACTGAAGGGCTTCGCTTCTCCATGATATTGTTACCAAAGGTGATTTGTCGGGGCAATTTGGTATTGAGCGAAGAAGATCTTGATGCAATTTCGGATACATATGGAACAGCTCCGGAACATGGCACGATGAAATTATCTAATCGGCTCAGAAATTTTCTGGTATCTGGCACTTGGAAATCATCAGACAATACTAACCCATCCAATTCTGCAAATGAGTCGATTCATATACTTGAGCCTCTGCCTGTATTTCAAAAACGCAAAGGGAAATTCTTTCTTGCCTATCTTGTTTCCTCACTCATTGCTGGAGATATGCTATGTGTCTCGCATCAACTTCTCTCTATCATTCTGGGTTGTTTAATTCTCTTCTTGAGCTTTATGCTGGTCCTGTTTTCTGGACTTATTCTAACTATCTCTTTAGATCTTCGTCGTGATTCATTGAATGCTTACATGCTTCAGGCATTAACGGCTCAAACAGAGAGCCTTCCTTCCCTATTAGAGACATGCATACGCTCAGGCGCAGGCTTTCAACATGGAACGGTGATAAATTTAGACCAATCAATAAGATGGCAATCTGTCTTTAAATTACCCCAGGGCTTGATAGGAGATACTTACTGGTGCCTTCTTTGGATGCTGTATCAGATAGATGAACCACTACCATCATCGTTAAGCAATCGTAATCTGGCATTTTTGCATCGGATGGTAACTGCCCGATCATTAAACCCTGAATTTTCACTTCCCATAGGCAAAGTGGTGAATGGAAAGACCACATTTTCCTGGTTGGGGCTTTCTGAATTGACTATTCATGCTCTAGGCTATCTTGGAAACAAAAGTACTCTACCAGTCCTTCTAAACGTTGTGAGAAATAGTGATAATCTCGACACGGTTAAGATGGGGAAGAGAGCATTGAGAAGATAACACTCAGATTGGCGAAGAAAAATAACGACCTGCTTTATCCCTCGGAGATGGATAGTGGGGCATTGCTTATGCCAAGTAGCTATCCTGATAGAAATGATTTGCTTTTACCAGTTCAACACGGATCCAATTCAGATGTTTCAGCAATGAGTATAAAGTTAGAAGAACAGAAGTAATGTTAGTTGAATTTTGACTGCAATATTAAAACCAGATGCCAATTAATACGAATACATCAGATGAGCAGTATTAACTGATATCAATTGGAAGAGAGTCTCAATCTGATGGAATTATAGATCTATGAGATCTATAATGATTAATATCGGCGATTATAGAATATAATGGTAACAGTTGTTACTGCTAAGCCACCTGGCAAAGTGTTTATTCTAAATTATCTATTTCCAGTTTATGTGTTTCAGAGGTGATAAGGCATGGATGGTATTCCCAACACCGTCAGAACCAGATGGTCCAATCGACAAAAGCTTCCAGATTTAACTACTTTTCCAGTTGCCAAAATAATCAGGTGGCAGAGATTAATATGTTACTATGAGGAAAGAGTTGATTATGCCTGCTTTGTGCTGGCTATTATATCTACCATAATTATCTTTTGCCTTATCTTCGCTATTAAAATGCTGCCAACGATGTTTCCTTACACTTTGTGTCTTGTCACTGTCTTTCTTTGTGGGTTTACTGGAATGTTGTTTTACTTACGATCACTCTTCAGGGTCAACAGAGTCAAACTGAATCATCTTATGAAGGAGATTTATAAAGCAGAGCATGGTGTTAAGATAGCAAGCCTGCTTGACATGCTTTATGCAGGATTTAGCAGGTGGGGTTATGCTCCTTTGGAACAGTCTGGGTTAATCTCACTTGTAAACAGCATATCCAAAGTAACAGAAGAGGATGTGAAACTGCTACAGCCTCGACATATCGAGATATTGAAGATCTTGGTCTCTCCTTCCAGCTCCAATATATCAATACCTAATCCCGATAAATTGACAGCACTTAGCTGGAGCAGCATACTACTGAAGAGGGATGCTCAGAAGGCATTAAGTCTCTGTTCTCCTGCAGAGAGTATTCTAGAGTCTTCGGTGGATGAGGTGGACACTTCGGTACTCAAGAATTCCACTTCATTTATGAGAAATCGCTTATATAGTAAAATTGCAGATTTTCGTGTACACAGAATTATTTCATGGATTCAGTTCGCAGCGGTATTTTTTATATGGTGCCAGTATTTTGCCTATGTGGCCTCAATTCCAGTTCTAAATGCCCTGCTTTCTTGTTCTCTAGCTGCCACTATTTTGTATCAGTATGGTCATTACAGGATTATGCGAAAAAGATCGTATTACAGCAAGATACTCACATCCAGTAATCAGATTGTATGGCTGGATACTATTTTTGAAATGAAGCCCGATAAATCGACAAGTTATTCCTATTGGTTATGGATTTCTGGGATAATTGAGATACTTGACGGGATTCATTCAGAAAATGTTCCAGTGGTTTCTCACAAAACTATTAACGAATTAAATATTTTGTGTGATGAGGCAATCCCGATTCTACTCACGGCTAAAGATGAACTGTCCAAACGAAATCTCATGAGGTCTCTGAAAGGTATGAGCTATCTCGGTAATTTTAATACACTGGATATTTTGCAGTTTCATCGACCCCATTTTGTGAAGTCAGATACTGTGGAAGAGTTAGACCAGTATATTGAGAGGTTGAGATCCAGGTTTAATATTGATAAGAAAGATCTGCTGCAACCTTCACAACCTCCTGATGCTGAACTACTAAAGAGTTCTGTAAATCCATCAGCTAACGACGATCTACTTCATACTTCAGATGATTCTGAAACTGATGTGAGTGAGGGAATGGAGTGATCTTTATTCACTGAAAGTGTAATGCAAAGCTAATGATAATGCATAAAAGCCAGATGGAAGTACTATAATATTGACCAATGGACCGTTGATGAATAGTTGTATAAAATGAAGTTTCGTTTGAATTACGCCAAAAAACCATCTAAAACCAGAAAAAGAAGTGAGGTTCCAAATTTCACCATCCTCCAAGTGATATCGAGGCAAAACTGGATTTCAAAATATACAGGTGTATTGAAAAGTTGTTACTATGCCTTGGGCATAATAACTGCATTATCCCTTCTCTCTGTGTTCTTCCTGGCAGTTAATCTGGATGTTTATACTTGGATTAACACAATGCTTTTTTTCATGTGTGCGCTGGCTTCATTCGGGGCATCCATCTACGCCACGGGAAAGCTTGAGCAGTTGGAGAATGATTTGCATGCATGGCTAAAACTTTTTGTTGAGGAGAAAGGAAGGTCAGCAGTTGGTCCACTCCTGGAACTTCTTCAGGGAGGGTTCTATCGAAAGAAAAATGCACCTCTGGGAGGGAAATTGCTGTACATCTCATACATTTTTTAGATGAACTTTCAGCATCAGAAGCCGCTTTGTTAAATCCCCAACAAGTGAATATCCTTCAGTTGTTAGCCAATCCTACTCTGACTAAAAAAGTTGGCATCAGTCCAGACAAGCTTACTGGACTGACCTGGAGCAGTATTGTTTTCAAGAACAGTGCTGCTAAAGCACTTTCGTTACTTGATGTTCGCATGCACCCATTCAACGAGGACACTCAATGGATGTTGAATGGCAGCTCCTGTAGCACATTGATCACCAGATTTAATGCATGGATGGCGAATGAGAATACTTATTCTGCAATAACTCTCTCCTTCATTTATGTAATCTGTATTTTAACGATTAGTGTGCTTGCGGTGCCAAATATTTCAAACTTATATATTCACTTTCTTATCCTTTCTTTTGTTATGGCACTGATCCACCAGATAACATACCGGATCCTATTAACTCAGCATACATTCTATAAGAGGTTGCGGGGAACAAGATTAAGTGGCTCCAGTCTGGACTTAGTAATCCAGGCACGCCCAAAAATAACCAGTGTGTTTGACAACGCATTATGGGAAACCGGTCTGATAGAGATCCTAGGTGCAATTCGCTCTGATTCTATTCCGAAAATTTCGCTGGTCTATCTTAAAAATATTGATTCACTTCTGATACAATTGGTAAAAAACAGTTTTCATACCGAATTTGGTAAGAAAAGATTGGTACCTATTCTGAATGGTATTAATTATCTGGGAGGTAAGGAAACTCTTCAGTTCCTTCAACAGGGTTTTCGAACAGATAGAATTTTCTATGCGAATCAGGGTAAGGAAACTCTCCAGTTCCATCAACAGCACAATCTTACGAGTGATCTAATGGCGTTAGAACAGATTCAGAACTGTATCAGAACATTGCAAACACGTCTCGCTCTTCATGAGAATGCCCTGTTACTACCTTCCCAGATATCTACCGAGACACTGCTGAAGCCATCAGTTCAAACAGTTGAAGAGGATCAACTCCTGATCCCCATTGAGGTTAACCCTGATCTGAAAGAGATTCCTTTAATGAATTGTGTGGAAAAGTGAAAAGGATGTTCATAATCGCATCTCTGACTGGTATGCTCTTGCATATAAATCTATGGAGGTTACTCTGTGTACACCTGGAATCATAGTATCTATCAACTACATATCTCTATGGAGGAGATTGAACCCCAGATTTGGCGTAGGATCCTGGTCCCAAAAACTACAACACTCTGGCGGTTTCACAAAATGTTGCAGGCACTATTTGGGTGGCACGACTCCCACTTGCACCAGTTTGAAGTGGGTGAGATCGTTTTTGGAATGGAATATACTGATCCTGATGATGACTACACAATAGGGTATAGCAGGGTGACTTTAGGGAAAGTTCTTAAAAGTATTGGGAATTCTATGTTGTATACATACGATTTTGGAGATGAATGGGAAGTTACTATTGTTTTGGAGAAAATGTTCGAAAAAGACCCTGATGTTATCTATCCAGTATGTTTGGAAGGAAAACGCGCAGGGCCACCTGAAGACAGTGGCGGCCCACATGGATTTATGAATTTGTTGGAGATCCTTTCAAATCCTAAACATGAGGATTACAAATTATATAAAAGAGGGCTAGCTGGGAAATATGATCAGGAAGCATTTGACCTGGAGAGAATTGACAAAAAGATGAAATCGGCTGCGAACCGGAAGATTCCCAAATATATGGAATTCTAGAAATCATCTGTAGCTGCGGTGTATGCACTATACCCAGCAAAGTTTTACACCAGTTTTCCCTGGTCTAAAGCTGCTTTGACGTTTCGTATTAGTCCCCGGTGTTTTGCACGCTTTATGGGTGATTTTCTGAACTTTTCGCGAAACTCTTCCTCTGTCAACATTACCAGTGCATGCAGATTTGGACGAGTGTTAACAGCTCGGGGCTGGTAGGCACTCTCTGTTGTAGGCTGGCTGAACTTGCGCGTGAATGGGCACACCTCCTGGCAGATATCGCAGCCGTAGATGCGGTTGCCTGCTTTCGCTAGCACCGAAGTATGCTCGACAGGGATGTCTCCCTTCAGCTCGATTGTGAGGTATGAGATACAGCGTGTGGCATCCAGCACGTATGGCTCTACCATCGCGTTTGTGGGACAGGCATCAATGCAGCGTGTCAAGGTGCCGCAGT
>JAJZFJ010000132.1 GCA_021805395.1 bacterium | reverse complement strand
TGCATTGGACGGATGATTTGAGGTAAGTTATACATATGCGGCTCTTTTCGTAGATTTATCGTCAACTTAATATACGCTAAAGAGCCGTTTAATTCCTCCTCATCCAGACTTTTGCAAAAGCCTCTATTGAGAGACTTAAGACGCAGGAAGAACGCGAATTCTACATAAGGTCAACTATTCAGCACGGTTGGAGTCGTAACGTTCTATTGCATCAGATTGATACGAAACTCTATGAACGACAAGGTAAGGCAGTAACCAACTTTGATCGCACACTTCCATCACCACAGTCCGATCTTGCCCAGCAGGTGCTTAAAGATCCGTTCAACTTTGACTTTTTAATGCTTCATAAAGATGCCAGAGAGCGTGAACTGCAGGAGGGATTACTCAACCACATCCGACATTTCCTGTTGGAGCTGGGGAAAGGATTTGCCTTTGTAGGCAGTCCATTTCCTCTCAATGTGGGAGGTGATGAGTTCGAAATCGATCTCCTGTTCTACCACCTCCATCTTCGCTGCTTCGTAGTTATAGACCTCAAAATTGGCAAGTTCTCGCCCGAAGATGTCGGCCAGATGAACTTCTATCTATCTGTAGTGGATGACCTCCTCCGGCATAAGGATGATGCACCGAGTATTGGACTAATACTGTGCAAGACAAAAAATGAAGTGGTAGCAGAATACGCACTTCGTGATGTGAACAAGCCGATCGGGGTGGCTACGCATTTAGTACGTGAGATTGAAGAGGCGTTACCGAAAGACTTCCTGTACAGTTTGCCAACAGTGGAAGAGCTCGAAGCCGAACTGATATTCGCAAATCAAGATGAAGAAATTCAATGAACTGAAATTCTCATAACCAACAGGCATAGGCATATCTGATCAATCTCTGCCCAGATCCAGATAGCATGTAAAGCAAAAGGGTTTACTTTTTTCCCTGAATGCGCGATTGTATTTCAACACATCCTGCACCTCACAGTCATAACACTGAGCGACTAGGGTTATCAAACTGTAAATTCATCATGGAGGTAGTGTAAAAGAGTGCACATATCCTCGCAATCATTGCCGAGACCGATGAATAGTCCTATGGTACAGCTCGTCAGCTGTCCCCTCCACAAAGTCTCCACTATCTAGCACATTAACCCATTCTCGATTCTCTTTCGAGCCTCTGCGATTTGTAATTCGCGTAATTCATCCCGTTCCTGCAGTAACCTTAGAGATTCACGTAGTACTTCACTCGCAGAGCTATATCTGCCTGTTTCCACATGGGATTAGCTACTTAGTAATGAGGCAGCCCAAAGCAATCAAACATCATCCGCAACGGCTCGTTCTCATCCCACCCGCGCAGGCGGGTGCTGTCGACCCAGGGAGGGGATTCATCCCCTCCTGGTAGGGCTTCTGCTCGGCCTTGCAACCCCTGCAACCCAGTTACATTGTGCCGTTACCCCTTACCAACAAGATCCAAAGCCCTCACCACACCCTCTTCCACAAAAGGTACATCTAACCTCACAAAGCTGTCAACCGTGGACTACTTTTGAGCCACCTCCCCAGCCAGCCCTAGATAGGTCGATGCATGTCGTAGTAGGCGTTGGCGCGGCTGGCTTCGCTGGCGCTGGTTGCATTCTGCACGTTGCTTTGCACTGTCTGTTGGACGCCATCAAGGTACAGGTGCACCACAGGCGCAGATTGTGGTGCATGCGCGCCCTGCATCTGCCACCAGGCCAGGCCGTTCTGGCCGGCTGTGGTACCGGCTGGCAGCGAGAGGTTTGCGCTCTCCCGATAGCGATATGCTGCATAGTCCATCTGGGAAGGGCTGTTGTATAGTGCGGGGTCTTGAGCCTTGCTCACTGCCAGGGGGTCTGAGTGATGTCCAAAAATCCCACCCAGCAGGTTAATTCCCAACCCCACAGCTGCTCCAACCGGCCCACCAATCGCATTGCCGGTGAGGGCACTGGAGAGCGCACCCTGTAACGTGATGCCGTGATTCACTCCTGAGGCTAACACGGTGTAGGCAGCTGAGATATCGCTGCCATAGGGCAGTTTGGATACTCCACCTGGCAGGCTGGCAGGCATCTCGTTGGCACTGCTATGCTGATGGGTAACATGATTCGGCACCATCTGGTGTGCAAGTTTCGTGAAGGCATCAGTTTGTGCCTGCATCACCGGTGCGAATACATTCGAGAGGCTTCTTGTGAGGTTGTCGACTCCTGCCCTGGATGCAATTGCAGCACCTACACTACCTCCACTCCACGCCTCATAATGCACAGGTGGAAGGGACTGTTTAATCTGAGATGAGTTTTGCATATTCTGCTCCTCGTTAAGGAATAAGATAGTGGCATGGGGATTTAATCATCAGGAAATTACATTCACGATGGAGACAATACAAGGGTTTAGCGGAAAAATGATGTGCTAAGCAGGGCTAGCCCAGATGAACTCTGCGATGGAAAACATACCACTCCTGCATTAAAATTAAAAGGGCAATAACAGCCAGCAGAGGCATCAGGTTCCGAAGCTCAACCACCTTGTGCCCTTTAGCCCTGGATGCCGCACCGGTAGTGATGTTCAGAGTTTTTACAGGGGCTATATTCGATGCATTCTGGTTAACGATATTGGCAGCAAATTGCCACCTGTATCCTTTTGCAGAAGCCACATAGATGCCTGCCAGATCGGTGTCACTAAAGAGAGCTACCCCATTACCACCCACCATCACAGTCTCCTGTTTGCCATTGGGATTAGTCACTTTAATAGAAGGTATGCCTGTTGGGACGGGGATTGATACAGGATCACCAGTGTGTATCTGCCAGCTGACTATTCCCTCATTTCCTAACCCCAGCCACCGCACAGCATCTGAGACAAAAATAGGGAAACCTACGCTGAGTGTGAAGCGCGTTTCCAGAGGATCGAAGGCAGCAAAAAGAGATCTTGTACGCCCATTCTCTCCACGAACCAGCAGTGGGCCAATAGCACCATCAGCTATCACTTTGCCCCAACTACGGGGGGAAGCTGTGAGAACATTATCGAACTGCTGGCCATTCAGATCTACGTATCGCAATGCAGGATCGGAATGTCGCCAATCCACAGCAGATACACCGTTGGAAGTACCTGTGACAGTTGCAGGTGACTGGTTAGATGTGCAGTGAACAAACAGGTAATGACCATCTGGCAGATGCGATGGTGCTCTCTGATAGAACACCACTACATCATACTTCTCAGCAATGGAGTCGCCAGGGTATGCTGCACTGTAATCCAGAGAAACCTCAGGGTCAACCTGCAGTGCCTGTTCCAGGAAATAGTTGTTGGGACCAACAAGAAGCACCCGAAGTACTTTGCGTGGTTTCAATACTGCATACGCCCTGTTGTCAGCTGAGAGATCATCCGAAGTTTTGAGGTCGACCTCCAGCAGTATCTTTTTAGAGGGAGAAGGCATATCAAATACCTCAGTGGCATCGCCTTGAGAAGGCACCACTAGCTGTTTTGCATCCGAAAGAACACCATTCTCTCTCACTTCTTCAACCACCGATCTTGCACTGGACGTGTAGTTATGTGCAACTACAAGTGTTTCAATGGTGTTCTCACCCGAGAGGCTATACCGATAGTCGATAGCAGTAATTGCAATATTGTTATCCGATTTGCCAACTGGATAGTAGCTCAGTTTGAGATTACCCAGGTCGACACCATCAAGAGAACTCTTTGAGCTGGTCTGGGTCTGCCCCTGAAAGTGCAGGAAAGTGCCATCAGATATCAGATCAATCTGGCTGTCATTCTCACCATGCTGCGATCGAACCATATCTGATGCTAGGCGCAGTGCAGCTCCCATGTCTGAGGGTGCATCTGTGGCACGAACAGTACTAACAGCTTCATTAAGCACGCTGGAGTTTGAAGTAAATCTGCTCTCAGTTTGAGGACGAGGCCCGGCAGCTACAATCAGCATGCGGTCACCAGGATGCATCTGTTTGATGAGATGATAGGCAACTGCGCGCGCTGAGTCCATGCGGGTAGGGGAACCATCAGAAGACTGCATGGATACGGCAGTATCCAGGATAAGCACTGTAGATCGTCCGCCCAGAGCATCTGCGCGAAGACTCGGCTTAGCCAGGCCGAATATCAGGAGGGTTATTATAATCAGCTGCAAAAGGAGGAGCAAGTTTCGTCGCAGCTTCTGAAATGGGGAGTTAGCCTGCACATCCCGAATGACCTGCTGCCACAGATATGTGGATGATACAACCACATCTTTACGTTTAAGTTTGAGAATATAGAGTATCGTTATCCCCGCCCATAGTGGAGGAAGCCACAGCAGCATAAGGGGATCCTGGAATAGCATGGCTATCTTTCGTTCTGAATGCGGGCTTTTTCATCCGACATCAACGACAAATTACGCATTTCAACATATTCCAGCCGTCTCTCCAACCTAGATATTGTGGCTTCAAGAGAAAGAGCATAGTTAGTGGAGGTCTCGCGTACAGAGTTAAGTTCTCGCTGAAGCCTTTCTGCCTCCTGCTTCCATGCCGTGTCTACCACAGGTTCTCTAGCTGCCAGACGCATCTTTAACATTTTTCGCTGGTTTCGGGTTATGGTATTAACCATAGGACGCCCAAATATAAGTACTATGATCGCAAGAATTACCAGATCACTCATTAAATTGTAATTCCCAGCCTTTCATTCAGGAGTTCCCCTGATATGCGTTCAGTTTGAGAACGAAGAAGTATCAATCCCAATTACCACGGAGTCTACAGCACCCACTGCAGCATCCACCATTCCCGAATCTGGGATGTCTATAGGAACAGAATAAGAAGTATCAGGGGGAGCAGAAAATGTTTGAGCAACAGTTTGATCGTTATATATTCCTGTATCCATGTTCATAGGTATGGGAGAAATATCCACATTGATATCTCTGGATAGCATATTAATGGGAGTTCCCATCCTGTTTGAATATCTTCTGGTGCGGACACCAGGCTTCTGTCCAGGTAGTCTATTTCCATATGTCTTTTTTCTCTGACCGCTTAAAAGTAATGAAAAGAACATAACAAATATGAAGAGACCAAATATGAGTGGTACGCCAAAAAATATGTTCTGATTGAACAGTAAAGACGAGTTGTTATCCATAGTGATTCCTCTTACTTATGGGTAATGAAGGATACTGATAAGGGATCTAGTTAGTAATTCCATTTATAAAACAGCTGACTATTATTTGAACAATCTGGTTGATGATTAAGTTGTTCCAGAATGAATTTTCCTCATTTCCAATCATGAAAGATTGTTCCGAGTATTTTGGACGATCTGCATTTCCATTTTTTTGATCCCAGTGCCGCTTCCAGTTTCGATGATTTATCCAAATCCGAATGACTCTCACTAAAACTGCGATTGCAACAGTGGTGACCACAACCCCTGCGAGTACTAATAACGAGATCAAAAGAAAGAAGATCAAATGATTCATTACGTTTGCCTCCTACGATGCAACAGGACTACCTGCCTGTGTGGATTTGAGATCGCTCCTCTGCATTTCCAACAGGAAGTGTACGCATTTCTACATTCTGAAGTCTCTGCTCCACCCTTTGGAGGGTATCTTCAAGTGAGATATCATACCGAGTGGAAGTATCCCGAAGGAGATTAATCTCAGCTCGCAGCTTGGCTGCCTCCTCACGCCATTCATTATCCGATTGAAATCTTGCTTCAAGCTGCATCTGAACAATCTTGCGGCGGTGTTCTGTGAAGATAGCTACTATTGGTGCTCCAAAAATCAGAACGATTGCAACTATCGGTACAAGAATACCCATGATTATTCCCTCCGTTTCTCACTAAATAAAAACATCTGGATTAAATTATCTTCCTGTAAACTGACGTGTCTTCACTATGAGCTGTAATCATTTTTGTCTCAAGATGATGCATTCTGTTTTCCAGTTTTTGCATGGTCTCCTCGGTGGAAAGGGCATAGTTCACAGATATACCCCTTAATGCCTTCACCTCCGCCTGCAGTCTCTGCATCTCGGCAATTAACGCCTCATTAGAGTTAGTATTCTCATTAATTCTTAGTTGTAGCATTCTGCGTTTATGCGAGGTAATTATACCCATCACTGTGATTATCCCCATTGTGGGAACACCTAAAAAAAGACTTAGACTAACGAGCCATGTAGTATCCATTTCAACCCTCTTTAGCATTCGCTAGAGCATCTGCAAGGGTGATTGTATTTGCATATAACGCTTTTCCAATAATTACACCTTCAATATGCAGACCTCTACTCTGTCTTAACTGTACGAGAGAAAGTATGTCTTCAGCTTTACTAACACCTCCCGAGGCGATGACTGGTAGGCCTTTTGCTGCTATTGCAGCTTCGGCAAGTGCTTCCATATTTATTCCCTGCAGCATACCATCTCTTGCTATGTCAGTAAATATAAATCGACGAGCCCCCAAGGAGGCCATGTGCTGTATATAGGTAGCTGTTTCCAGATTGGTCGTAACCTGCCAGCCCTGAATTGCAACCATTCCCTCTTTTGCATCTACTCCTACTGCAATTTTATCACCGTATGCCCTGAACAAGCCCTGTGCAAGTGCATCATCCGCCGCTACCGCCGTTCCAACTACCACTCTGCTGGCACCAATATTCAGTAGTCGGTCTACTATTTCTCCACTTCGAACCCCTCCTCCATACTGAATAGGAAGACCTACCTGTCTAATGATCTGTCGGATAACCTGTAGGTTAACTGTGTTGGGAGAGCCAGTGCGTGCTCCATCCAGATCGACAATGTGCAGCCATTTGGCACCCTCCTGCTGCCACCTTTTCGCCATTTTAAGCGGATCTTCAGAGTATGTGGTAACACTCTCAAATCTGCCCTGGCTCAAGCGTACACACTTGCCATCCTTAATGTCGATTGCGGGATAGATCTCCAACTTTAACTTCTCCAGTTAACGAAATTTTGCAGAATTTTCAACCCAACCGAGCCACTTTTCTCCGGGTGGAACTGCGTGGCAGAGATATTCTCCCGTTCTACAGCACAGCAGAACGACTCTCCATGGTCGCTGACAGCAGACACAAGCTGACTGTCTGACGGGACAGCATAATAGGAGTGAACGAAGTAGACCTGGGAGCCGGCTGGCACACCTTCTAGCAGTCTGGATTGTCTTGCAGGCTGAAGGATATTCCAGCCAATATGGGGGATTTTGATGTTTGGAGGGGCTGCTGAGTTTTCATAGAAGCGAATGACACGTCCATCGAATCTGCTGAGACCGGGAGTGATACCCATTTCGGTAGACTCTTCGAACAGCATCTGCATTCCCACACAGATGCCAAGAAATGGTTTCCCTGAGTCCATCGCAAACTTCACTGCTTCCTCAAGCCCACTGTCCTTAAGGTTAGTGGCACAGGCACAGAATGCTCCGACTCCAGGCAAAACAACGCTGTCTGCATTCCCTATCAGTTCTGGGTCTGATGTAATGCAGGGGTCACCACCAGCACGGAGCAGGGCACGCTCCACGCTGCGCAGATTTGCCATTCCGTAATCTACTATTGCAATCATGCGGTGTTTTTTCCCTGTTTACCCCGCTGAGTGCTGCATTAAGATTAGCGGGTTCCATCACCTGGAAAGTCTACCACTGGACCGCTGGCTTTGTGAGCAGTGCCATTTTGTGGCTGAGAACTCTGAAGATGATGTTCTATCTGTGTTAGATTATTTGATACCTGCTTAGCGTTTGCAGTTGTAACATTCATTGCCCAGTGCAAAGCTCCTAGAAGCAGCCCACTAAGCACTATTATTGTTGTTACGCGTGCAGTGATCGATTTTTTCTGCGGTATCAGTTCTGGTTCATAGTCGTCGTATAGTTTCACGGCAGACCTCTTGTTGAGGGTTCTTCGAGTTTCACCTGCCGTATCGTATTTAAAGTGTACCCTTCGTTGAGGGTATATCTGTTACCCGAGGATCCAGAGAGACTGCTTCAGCTAGAGCCCTTGCAAATGCTTTGAAAGCTGCCTCTATAATATGATGAGTATTATTTCCAGCCATCTGTTGTATGTGGATGGTTAATCCACTGTTTGCAGCAACCGCCCTAAAAAACTCTGGCGTCAGTTCAGATGTATAATCGCCCAGCTTAGGAGTAGCGGTATTCAGGCTGCAAGCTAAATACCCTCGACCACTTATATCAATTGCGCATAACACAAGTGCCTCGTCCATAGGCATTATACAGTTACCAACACGTTTTATCGAACGCTTATCTCCCAGCGCTTCACCGATTGCCTGGCCAAGGGCAATTCCCACATCCTCTACAGAATGATGATCGTCGATATGCAGATCACCTTTACAGGACACCTTCAGATCCATCACTCCATGGCGTGCGATGTGGTGGAGCATGTGATCAAAAAACCCAACACCGGTATCTATTTCACAAATAGAAGTACCATCTAATGACAGTTCTATTTCTATATCGGTTTCATTTGTTTTACGCTGTACCCTGGCATATCTGGCTTTGGTCATCAATCGTTCTCCAACGCAGCAGTTCTTGCTTCCACTGCGGCAGCATGGGTCTCAAAACCTTCTGCCCGTGCCAGGGTAGTGAGTGTATTCGCCACTTCTTTGAGTGCTTCAGACGAGTAGTAGATATAGCTGGACTTTTTAAGAAAGGTATCCACATGCAGTGGAGAAGCAAACCTTGCTGTTCCACTGGTTGGTAGCGTGTGGGATGGTCCAGCAAGATAGTCGCCAAGCGTTTGGGGTGAATAGTCGCCCATTAGGATGGCACCAGCGTTGTGAATTCTGCCAAGGAGTGTGAATGGATCTCGCACCATAAGTGCCAGATGCTCAGGAGCACAAACATCTGCCAACTCACATGCTTGTGTCATACTTTCGCATACGATGATGGCTCCATGATCCTCGAGTGCTTTGGTAAGGATAGCACTTCGAGGCATGGTTTCTACAAGCTTGTGAATAGAGTTTTGGACAGCAGAAGCGAGTTCCATAGATGGCGTAATGAGGTATCCTGCACATTCGGGATCGTGCTCAACCTGGGTGAGCAGATCTAAAGCAGCAAACTCAGGATTTGCACCCGAATCAGCCAGCACACATACTTCGCTCGGGCCTGCAAGCATATCCATATCCACCACACCCCACAGAAGCCGCTTAGCAACGTTCACATAAGAGTTTCCAGGGCCAACAATTTTATCAACCATAGGAATGGAGTCTGTGCCAAATGCCATAGCAGCCACCGCCTGCGCTCCGCCCACCAAAAAGACACGGTCTACTCCGGCAATATGTGCAGCGGCGAGTGTATTGAGCGGTGCCATGCCGTTCTTTTGGGCAGGAGTACACAGGATCAACTCCTCCACGCCGGCTACTTGGGCAGGGATACCGATCATGAGCACTGTGGAAGGATACGCAGCAGTGCCTCCTGGCACATACAGCCCCACACGCTTGAGTGGCCGCACGGTTTGGCCTGTGATGCGTCCCGGCTGAGGGTCTATCCAGCTGGTTTTTAACT
The DNA here is from genome assembly GCA_021805395.1 of bacterium. GTDB lineage: Bacteria > Armatimonadota > Chthonomonadetes > Chthonomonadales > Chthonomonadaceae > JAJZFJ01. The sequence goes on along the minus strand of JAJZFJ010000132.1, from coordinate 987 downwards.
GCTGCTGATGAAATCTGCGTATGTTGCCAGCAGCAAGTTCCAGTGCAGCTCTCAGGTCCTTGGGGATCTCATTTGCAGCTTGCTCCAGCATGGATTTCGGGACTTCAAGCTGCTTCAGTTCAGCTGAGTCGAACTGCCTACCTAATGCTAAAAGTGCCGAATCACCTTCTGCCTTCACGCGTGAGATAATCTGCTGAACGATGCTGTCTACCTGCGCATTGTCCTGCAAAGCATCTCGGCGAAGCAATTTGTGGATAGCTGTCATACCCACCTGATTAACCTGGTACAACTTCACTGCGATTCTCTCCCAGAAAAGAAATCATCTGAATATAAGAGTATACCCGTTAGGAAGGCATGCAGTGGTAAGCCCACAGGAATGGTGATAGGGTTAAAGTTAAGATTTGACTGCGTAAATAGCCCCATATCTAAACTTATGTTAGTTGAATAATGAACTCTTAACCTCTTGCGAATTACGCTTCTGAACAGATTAGAGATTCACTCTACCGACATAACAGCATTATTTTTCATTTTGAGTTGATGTTCAGATCTATGTGTAAACTGCAGCCATCATATTAATGCATGAAGTGTGACTCAAGTGTAGAATGCATGTATGCAGTTATGCCCTTAAGTGCCTGTTAAGATGCTGGAGGTAATGTTACCTGTCGTCGAACTGTGCCTGCTCGCGCGTGTTTCAGCGTCAACTCTATCTGCATTCCTTCAGAGCCACTTACCACCCATTCCACTTTGCATCGCTCATTTGTTGGGTCTGAGCCTCCGTAGGATGGAGACGCTGATTTATAAGCCCTCCCCTCCAGCTGCCCGATCTCCATACGCCGCTTCCCTTGTAGCAGAGAACAGCCTTCCGGTAGATCTATTTCGGCAACAACAGGTCGACAAACACCCCGCTCCAGCGCTTTTTTGCTCACATAGGAAGGCAGCCAGCCGCTGTTATTCGCTACGATGCGCAGCAGGTATACACCTTCGGAG
>JAJZFJ010000181.1 GCA_021805395.1 bacterium | reverse complement strand
CACTTCTTCCGCACGGGTAGGCAAGCAGCGATGCTCCCAGAGCGTGCAGGCTATCGTAGCACTCGGCACGAGTAGGCAGACGTCTAAGCCCCCAGCGCGTGCAGGCTCTCCAAGCACTCGGCACGAGTAGACAGGCAGATATGCCACACAGAACGTGCAGAGTATCCATATACGCGGCACGAGTAGACAAGACCGATATGCCTCCAACGCAAGCTGTCATGCAACTACTCTGTACGAGGACGTGGGAAGCTAAGCCTCTGTAACATGATCAATTGCAAGAGACACAAAATAATCAAACGGAATGAATCGGATTTATTATTTTAATTCTGGTGGAAGAACTAGATCATGGGAAGGTTGACTTTGAGATGGATCATGATCAGTAATGAAACGGGTTCCCGATCGTAGCATTTCTACGGCCTCAGGACCAACTTTCCACGACCAACCTTGCCAGTCTTTTATTGAGATAAATTTGTTGCAAAAGTTTCTGCTAAATGGTTTATATAATTCTTTAGCATTCTGTGTTGCTCCTGTAAAGGTTCCAATCAGACTAGCGATGAAAACCAACTCATCATCATCATAATAATACCATCCTCCAAACGTGCATTTAACATAATCAAGATTGTTAAATATTTCAACTTTATATTCTGTTACTCCTGGTTTATCAGTTCTATGTATTGTGGAGAAATGATATGATGCCCCCTTAGGAATGATCAGATAGGGATTAGACATCGTATATGTACCAAAAAATCCAGCCTGATCATTTAATGGAATATCTTCAAAATGGGCATAAGATGGAATATTAATATCTTCAGTTCTATCACAAGATATATATTGAATGTCCATAAGTTTTTCAGTTTTCCTGAATTCTGGTAATAGATCATTTCGAGTTGCGAAAAAAGCTCGAGCAGGCATATACATTCCTTTCAGAATTTCATTTTTTCATTTTTGGGAAAGTGAAGATAGGCACATTAGGCTGACGTTCGTGGACTTTCTCAGCATGACTTCTCTCGCGTTCATGTAGATCGAATGGATAACCTTTTCTTGTTAAAGATCCACGTGTGTCAACGGTTTCTACAGTTATAATTTGACCGGTCAGTCTATTTTTATATGTACGATCGGTATATACATTGCCGGGCACACTATCTCCTGCAGCTTTGAGTTCATCATCAGTTGGTCTCACTGTTTGTTCTAATGTAATTGAGTCTGGTTTGGGGCGATATTCCTCAAGATCATATCCTTTATCTTTAAATATTTCATCCAGAATCTCACCCTCCTTATGTACTCTGGCACCGCCGAGGCGACCTCCAGGGCCTTGTGGATACTTAATTAACTCACTTGACCGTGTTTTAAGCTCAATCAGTACTTCTATAAAGAGCAATTTTAATTTAGCACCTGCTTCACCTTCTGGTAACCAACTGAACTCATTGGAGTTAGCAATGAAATGATCAATTATTCTACCAAACTTTGTTACCAGTAATCCATGTACTGGCAAAGTAGAACTATATTTTCTCTCCAGTTCTTTATGCTTTGATGCTCCTTTAGCATTAGTTGCGTTACGATTCTCTGCAGTATTGCCAGAGCGAACACTATCGTTCGGTCCCTTTATCTCACCAGTTGGAGCATCTGGATCAGGTTCTGTAGTATCCTTCTTTACATTATGGACTATACTGCTGATCTTTTCGACGGTTGCAGTGGTATCATTCTTCAAACCCCGAAGCAGGTTGATCAAGATGCCATGTCCACCTTCATTAAAGGCATTGGCTACCTTGCCACCTATCTCACTAAGCCCGTGTTTGAAGCTGAGAATAGTTAAGACGCCAGCTACGATACTGGCAAGGATGCTCCCTGTAATAAATCCACGCTGGTAGTTGGAATAGATGCCATGGTGCATCTGTACTTGATGGATCATCTCAGGGATGTTCCCATCTATTTGCGATAAAAAGGTCTGAATGAGAGAACCTGTTCGAATCAGTTCCTGGACAAATGAGAAGATTCCAAATATTGCCATTGCTATATCTGCATAGGGCACTAGCTCTATAAGGATCCCTGGGACAATCTGATACAGTGCTGCTTCAATAGCTGCAACGGCAACGCCTGCCGCATATTCCAGAAGAGCATTGAAACCTGGAGAGGGTGCCAGCTTCTGCATCCAAAGTGGAAGACGCTTCACGGCTGAACGATAGGTAGCCTTTAGCTCACAGATACCGCTCTGGATTGCATGGCCAATTACATTAAGGAGGTGAACGGTATCGCCACCTAGTCGGCGGATGTGGGCAATAATGTTGCTGGCAGCTGCATCTGATACCCCAGCACATTTCAGGAAATACTTGAACGAGGTAAAAAGCGCAACTTCACCTTCATGCTCCACTTCAGCCACAGTTCGGTTGAAAGCATGCACAGCTCTGTGGTACTCATGCTCCACACCGCCTTCGAGATCGTCCCACAGGCTTTTCAAGCCAGAGGGGTCGGTAGCGGTTGTGGGGCTGTTGCCTACGTAGAGGTAGCGGGGCTCTGTGGCGACACTGTCTACTGAGAGCCAGGTGCCAGTGGCGTTG
>JAJZFJ010000014.1 GCA_021805395.1 bacterium | reverse complement strand
TAATGTACTCACTTCAATGTTCCTTGGATGCCCTATTAGTTATATAGATGGTTTGAATAGTGTCTCATTTAATTATGACACCTAGGGAACCATCAACCAGTACTTGATATCTGATATTTCGAGAACGAAAACTCTATCTAATTTCTTATTGATTACGTATATATGTGGATAGCAAATAATAACTATTTAGACTAATCATAACAACCGAATGAATACCTCTCCAGACAACCACGATGTTCTCAACTATTTCCATGCCCCTGTAAAGTCATGGTTTAATGCTAACTTTCCTGCTCCAACTCGCCCTCAGCTTCTCGGTTGGCCTGTGCTGGTGCAAGGGCAATCAGTCCTTTTACTATCGCCAACTGGAAGCGGAAAAACGCTGTCAGCGTTTCTGGTTGCCATTGACAGGCTGTTATTCGACCCCATCCCGGCAAAAGGGAAACGTTGTCGTATTCTATATATCTCCCCACTGAAAGCACTTGCCGTAGATGTGGAGCGGAATCTGCGTGAACCACTAAATGGGATACAGGAACACGCAATGGATATGGGGATACGGTGTCATCGTCCCGTCATCTCTATGAGAACAGGCGACACGCCTTCCAAGGATAGGGCGAGATTCCAGAGATCACCAGGGGATATTCTCATCACTACTCCCGAATCGCTTTACCTTCTACTAACGAGTGGTGCCCGTGAGACACTTAGATCAGTGCAGTGCGTGATAGTGGATGAGGTGCATTCAATCGTTGGTTCGAAAAGAGGAACACATCTCTCGCTATCTTTAGAGCGGCTTGAAGAGATAGTAGACTCACCATTTCAGCGAGTAGGGCTCTCTGCTACTCAACGCCCTCTAGAAGAGGTTGCACGTTTTCTCGGCGGGTTTGAAGAGAGACCTCCATCTCACTTTTTTGAAGAGACCGATACAAATGACCTTGCACAGGATGGAATTGCAGAGGGGATTCTTGCCGATGAAGCTTTCAATACTCCTACTCCACCTGAGCCTCGTTCCGTTACAGTTGTGGATGCCGGGCTGGGAAAAACTCTTAACTTGCATGTGGAGGTGCCTGCTGATGAATTAACACGGCTAGCAGCGCAGGATTTAGTCGAGGGTGAAACTCCAGGGTTGGTGAAGACACCCAGTATATGGGCTGCCATTCACCCCATGATATTGAGATTGATTCGAGAGCATCGCTCCACTCTCATCTTTGTTAATAGCAGACGATTGGCTGAACGGCTGACGTCTGATTTGAATACTTTAGCTAATGAGACACTCGTTAGTGCACATCATGGATCTATCGCAAAAGAGCAGCGCGCCGTTATAGAAGACGATTTAAAAAATGGAAGACTGCCCGCGCTTGTGGCTACCTCTTCACTTGAGCTAGGCATAGACATGGGAGCGATTGATCTGGTTATCCAGGTGGGCTCACCCCCCCGTATTGCTAGCGGAATGCAGCGCATTGGCAGGGCTGGGCATCAGGTCGGTGCGTCTAGCAAGGGTATTATTATTCCACAGTACCGGGGCGATCTCCTGGCTTGTGCTGCTATGACAGCACAGATGCATGCTGGTAAAGTGGAACAGATGAGATATCCACGAAATCCCCTGGATGTTCTGGCTCAGCAGATTACGGCGATGGTAGCAATGGATGACTGGTCTGTGGAGAATATAGGCAGGGTTATACGCCGGTCTGCACCATACGCCGAACTGCCTGAGAAACTGCTGCGGGACGTGCTGGATATGTTGTCAGGTCGATATCCTTCAGACGCATTTTCCGAGCTGCGTCCACGCATAACATGGGACAGGAATCGTGATATTCTAACGTCTCGTGAAAACACCCGACATACTGCTGTGATCAGTGGAGGCAGTATTCCGGATCGAGGGGTCTTTGGTGTATTCCTGGTGAGCGAAGATCGTCACGCAAGAGTTGGAGAGCTGGACGAGGAGATGGTGTTCGAGAGCAAGGTAGGAGACAAGTTCATACTTGGAGCATCTACGTGGAGAGTTGAGGAGATCACACACGACAGAGTTCTTGTATCACCAGCACCAGGTCAATCTGGCACAATGCCCTTCTGGCATGGTGAATCGGTGGGTAGAGATGCCGAGTTTGGCAGCGCGATAGGCATACTTTCAAGAACACTCATAGAGTTGGATCGAGCGCGTGCTGAACGACTGCTGATCCAGAAAAATGATCTATCGCAGGATGCTGCTGCGCTTCTTCTTGACTATCTTGGCAATCAGGTGAACTCTGGAGTACCAGTCCCCGATGACCGTACGATTGTTCTGGAAAGTAATCGTGACGAGATGGGAGACTGGCGTATTTGCCTTCTTAGTCCTTTTGGCAAGAGAGTGCATGCGCCCCTTGGAATGGCGGCAGCCGCAAGAATACGAGACAGATATGGAATAGAGCCGGAGGTACTGTGGACGGATGATGGCATTGTAGCCAGACTGCCAGACACTGAACAGGCACCTGATCCACGCGTTATGCTTCCCGATTCTTCTGAAGTTCAGGATTTAGTTATACGGCAGCTTAGCATGGGAGGCGGTGGGGCGAGAGAGGTTCATTTAGGTTCCCCTGTGAATGCACTTTTTGCCTCAAGGTTTCGAGAATCTGCTGCCAGAGCACTTCTGCTGCCACGACGCTATCCAGGACGAAGGTCACCCCTGTGGCAGCAGCGAAAGCGGGCGGCTGACCTGTTGAACGTAATCTCGAAGTACGGCACGTTTCCAATTATTCTTGAGACATTTCGGGAGATTTTACAGGATGTCTTTGACATGCCATCCCTCATCTCACTTTTAGAGGCTATTGAACATAATAATATCGAGGTTGTACAGGTGGAAACCCGTATTCCATCCCCATTTGCAGCATCTCTTCAGTTTCACTATGTTGCTAATTTCATCTATGAAGGTGATGCTCCGTTATCAGAGAGAAAAGCTCAAGCTCTGCTGGTCGATGTTTCGCAGCTTAAAGAGTTACTTGGGGAAGGTGGAATACGCGAGCTGATTGATGAAGATGCCCTGCGTGAACATGAAGCGAACATGCAGTGCCTCACCCAATCGAGGGCAGTGAAACATGCTGACGGACTTCATGATCTCCTTTTGCATCTGGGTGATCTCACGCTCTCAGAAATTGAAAGCAGGGCAGTGCATGGCAGCAACGTCCAGGCATTGATCACTTCACTTGTCTCACAGTATCGGGTTGTGCCGGTGAGGATTGATGATGATCTCAGATACATCGCAGCAGAAGATGCAGGCAGGTACCGTGATGCTTTAGGGATTGACCTGCCTGACAGCATCCCAGGAGCGTACCTCGGAACTGTAGATGATCCACTGGGTGACCTCATCTCACGGTATGCTCGTACTCATGGGCCTTTCAATGTAACAGAACTGGCTTACCGTTTCCAGATGGGTATCGCTCCTGTCCTCACGGTACTGAAACAGCTTCAAAGCTCTGGTAAGGTAATTGAGGGGCATTTTCGGCCTGGCGGCAAAGGGGTGGAGTGGTGTAACACGGATGTACTCCGCACTCTGCGACAGCTATCTCTTGCCAAATATCGTAAAGAAGTGGCACCTGCAAGTGTGGATGCAATGGTGCGATTGTGGCTGAGTTGGCAGAATATTTATCCCCAGAACAGGCATACGGATGTGAGAGAAATTCTGACTCAACTGCAGGACACACCACTACTGGTTTCCCAGCTGGAGACCGATATCCTGCCTGCAAGACTGGCTAATTATGACCCACGTGACCTTGATGCCCTGACAAGTTCAGGCGAGTTTGTATGGATCGGCAAACAGTCCGTAGGTGAGAGGGACGGCCGTATAGCTTTCTATGCATCAGGAGAAGCATCGCTGCTATGTGAGCAATCAGGAAAAACAGAGCACACAGATCGTATCCACAACCAAATCAGGGAACTGTTAAGTTTGCGAGGCGCCTCATTCTTCACGGCGATTATGCAGCATACAGGTGGATTTGCCCCTAATGTCCTGGAAGCATTGTGGGAGCTGGTATGGGCAGGTGAAGTAATGAATGACACCATTGCTCCCTTACGTGTGCGCCTGACACCAAGCGCAGTATCCATGCGGGCAAGGTCGCTATCCCACCATCATAGAATGATTATACGCGGCAACACGCACTCATCTATCCCTCTAGCTGAAGCGGGGGGAAGATGGTTCCTGACATCCAGCGTAATTCGAGATGATGTCTCCCTAACAGAGCGCAGCACAGCGCGAGTACAACAGTTTCTGAACAAGATGGGAGTATTACCCCGAACTGCAATTCAAAACTTTGAAATAGAGGGCGGATATACATCAGTGTACACTGTGCTCCGCGCGATGGAGGAAACGGGGCATATACATCGAGGATACTTTGTAGAAGGACTAGGTGCCTCCCAGTTCGGGATTCCGCAAGCTATAGAAAACCTTCGAGCGATGAGAGAACCCAACACCCAGCCACAAGTAGTACTGTTAGCTACAACAGATCCTGTGAACCCTTATGGCAGTGTGATACCGTGGCCAGATACCTCGGTCGATCGTCGCCCTCAACGGAGTGCTGGTTCGTTTGTGATAATAGTGGATGGTTTTCTAGCCGCCTGGCTTGCTCGTGGTGAGAAGGACCTAATTACATTCTTCGACGGCGCAGGAGATCGTGATCCTCGTGAGATGGAAGAGGTTGTGGCTAAGGTGCTGGCTGAGCAGTTCGTATCCCGCCATCGGCGGCCGTTGACGCTGGAGCAGATCGACAGCCGCCCTGCAAGCCAGTCAGTCTTTGGCGACGCCCTGCTGGCGGCCGGCTTTAGTCCGACTTATAAGGGATACGTGAAGCGATTGTAGGTGGGGGAAATATAGCTTGATGTATATGCGACTGATGTTATTGCACTCTGCTGGAAAAGGAAGCTGGTATATATTACCGACTATAGTTATATTATTCATGAATGGATTTGATATCTTCGAGTATATTTGCAGGATCAGGTACTATGTAGCATATACCGGTTATGTTTTTTAACCTCCATATCCCATAATACAGAGGTATGAGGTAGCTGCGAGGGACACTAATGTGAAGATGACGGTGAAATGAATTAACCAAAGAGATTATGAACGATGAAACACGTCAAAAAATCAGCCTTACCAATTTCTGTTATAGAGCTGGATGCACGCAGTAAATCCCATACTTTCAGTCAGTTTGGTTTCTTTCTTTTGTCAAGTTTAATTTCTGGATTGCTTTATTCGCACTTTTCCAGCCAGATCATAATTTCCACTAAACTCAATTATACAATATATGTCTGTCTGGTATCTTTATGTGCAGTGTTATCATTTCTTGTTCCACTCGAAAGAGTGATAAGAAATATGACTCAGGTACCAATTGCACAGCAGAAACAGTTGCAGACATATGTGAACTGGTCTGGTTTAGATTCTATAAACCCCTTGCTCGCACTGTTAAAAATAATTCTCCAAAAAAACAGGGAAAGCCCCCTTCTGGATCAGGTAGTCATCAACCTCAAGATACTTCTTCTTCAAATTAAAACCGACTCGAAATTATATTTAACTCGGGAAGATAAGGATTTTCTCAAAGCCATTGTTGATGGAGAAACACACGGACTTAATTTCAAGAGTGCGGCAGGCAATACTAAACTCTCACAAATCTCGACAATATTAACTCCTTCAGCCATTCACGCAGTAGGAATAGTTTGCGAAGAAGAGGGGATTGATACACTCCTTAAACGTTACAATAAAACAAAATCGACACGGGTTAAGAAGCTTATAGCCGAAACAATACATAGAATTAGCCCAGAGAAAGAATTAGAGCAGGAGAAGTCGGGTAATCATGATAAGAAGATGGAACCAACTGTTGATACGATAACAGATTCCAGACGACGATACAATCAGCATAGCAAACATTCCCGATCAGGATGGAAGAGGGAACGGTTTCCAATCATAATATTCTGGATTATCACAATACTTTATCTGATGCATTATGAAAACATTTTTGATGCCTTAGCCACCGTTTTCATATTCCTTCCAATATTGTTGATTCCTGAGGTTATACACCGCTATCGTCTCAATAAAATTGAAAAGCTAACTGGTTTATATTTGAGTGATGATGATCCTGCTTCATTTCGAAATCTGCTCAATCCTTCCTTGACTATTAATAACTCAAGTTCGTTACTAAAGCGGCTGCTGCTTAATGAAGTGCTGGAAAACAGCTTTGATGACTGTATTGAAGCCATATCACCACAACAGACTGGTATTTTAAATAGCCTGCTTTTTCCCGGCACAACTCTGCTTGATAGTCTTCCCTTCATTAATCTGCAATTAGAAGAGATCATTCGTCTTGATATCGTCATAAAGGCAATTGCAAAGTATGGCAACAGATCTTCATTGAGAGCATTGAGAAAATACATAAATCAGACTACAAACAAACCGTATAAAATCATTGCAGAACAGAGTTTTAGCATTCTGGAGCAAAGACTCTCTCAAAAGAACCAACAGCTCCTTAGGCCGTCTGATTTGTCAGATGGAGAGTTACTACACTCAGCTGAGATGCAAGTCCCTCGAGAATATCTCCATATTTCAGATAACTCTAACCTCTCTGTAGTACCATCAAATGAGATAAGTGTTTAAGGCAAACATCAGGAGTAAATTCATGAAGCTAGGTCTTGCAATAATATTTCAAGCCCTTTAGGGTACTGGATATCAACAGACACATCTTATGAGACCATTTAAATTTAAAAAAAATAGCAAAGATATAGTCTCCGATACGAGGGATGATATGCCATCTAATTCGGATGTCGAAGAAGTATATTTAAACAGTTTAATCAGAAATGTATCATACGAAATTCATCATGCAAAAATTTCATTAATACTATTATTTATCAGTGCTCCGTCGATAATTCGCCTGCATGATCATATATTGCAGGACGTCATTTTCTGCATTAGTTTATTAATCCTTGCTAATTTTGTTTTGAGTTATTTCATGGCAAAACAAAATAGGAAGATGATAAGTAATGCCTTAAATCCTGTGGATCATCTTAACCTCTATGTAGTGAAAAATGGTGCAAACTTATTTCCTGTTCTCATATCTCTCTTGATCAAATGTATAAAAGGGAAAAGTGTATCGTCGCTTGAAAATCCTATCATTTATCATTTACAGGGAATAATACCTCAATTGACGCCAGAGCATTTGGGAACCATTCATATCAGAGAACGAAAAATTCTCTGTGGCATGATAACTGCGAAGCAAGAGCTTTGGCCTGATATTCCGGCTATACATTTGGCTCGGATGGAAAGAATAGGTTCTGCATTAACAACAAGTATCATTCATCTACTTGGAAAAATAGGAGATGAGCAAAGTATCCAATCATTGATGATTAGGTACAACGCAACGCAGTCAACAGAAGCGAGAAACCTCATTGAAGGAATTCTCCCGGAAGAAGTTCTTATTCAAAGTTTAGAGGATACAACTGATGTGAAAACATCAGATTCTGATATAGAAATTGGCTGGCGTGAATCTGCTTCAAACGAAGATAAAAGAAATGCTGCCTTATATAATTTTGGACGAACCATTCCACGATTTGTATTACTGGATATTCCCTCTATTCTACTGTTGTATTATTGGATTAGCGATGCTCAACATATGAGTTTTGGAACTATGATTGTTATTATATCTCTTCTGATATGGATACGATTATTCAAATCCAAGTTACCCTCAATTGGTGGTAGTAAGTATGTGATAGAACGTATAGATCCAATTTCGGATGATCCGCAAACTATCCCGGTTTTATTATCAACAATCAGGCTTGACACTCCAACTGGAATTACTCAGCTATTTATCCTAATGGAGAAGTTGAAAAATGTCTCCACTCTAAATTCAATTACGTTAAACGCTAAACAGCTTGGTATTCTTCATAAACTGCTTTGGCCTGAGAAGTTGCTGAAAGGTAATGTTTGGGTATCCACTATGAAACCTGACAAAGTTATCTCTGTGGAGACTGTTCTCAACGCTCTAGCCATTTTAGGGAATGAATCGTCTATAACAGCGGTCTCCAAATTTGCTAATGAGACAAAAGATCCTGATTTAAATCTTAAAGCTATTGACTGTATTGAAGCAATAAGAAGGAAGCTGGCTCAAAGCCCAGATGAACTATTGAGAACTGTTTCACATGATAAGACAGAATTACTGATGTCATCTGGATCTGCCACTCTTGCAAGTGATTTACTCCTTAAGGTCGAAGAAAGGACGAGTCATCTTCAGCATCAAAATGAAGTTCTGAAAATGGAGGAAAGATGACTCTATTCATTCCTTTCCTTTCCTTTCCTCTGCTATGGATGATTATGTGACAGCATCCACTGCATAATAGATGATCTCTCAAACGAGAAGTTAATATTGATTGTTAAAGTTTGTTATATCTGATCGAAATCCACTAGCTGACCTATGTAACCTCCTTGCATAGGCAATAAAATAAAGGGTACATTATAGATAGATTTGGTCAGGAATGATCACTATTCGTATTTATTGATATATATTTTAGGAGATATTGAATGTCTGAGGATACTCCCGTGGTATCTCTACCACGACTGAACGAACCTGCTCCCGATTTTACTGCGGAATCAACTCATGGTCCTATAACACTTTCGAAATTAAAAGGCCAATGGGTAGTCCTGTTTTCCCACCCAGCAGATTTCACACCAGTTTGTACCACTGAACTCACTGAGTTTGCACGAAAAGATGCTGAGTTTAAACAGATGAATACCCAGTTGATGGGACTTTCAATTGATAGCATCTACGCGCATATTGCATGGATTAGAAGCATGGAGCAGAATTTTGGAGTTAAAATCCCTTATCCTATGATTGCCGACATAGACATGCATGTCGCAAAGCTGTATGGCATGATTCATCCTGGTGCAAGCAATACATCTACCGTGCGCTGCGTTTTTGTCATTGATGACAAATCCGTCGTGAGAGCAATGATATACTATCCCCTCACGAATGGTCGTAATGTTGATGAGATTGTCAGGTTAGTGAAAGCTTTACAAACCACAGATGCTAACAAAGTTTCAACACCAGTTAACTGGACTCCCGGTGAGAAAGTGATTGTCCCTGCTCCTACTACAACAGAAGGTGCAGAAAAGCGTATGTGTGAAAAAGAACTGGATGTTCAGGACTGGTATTTCTCACGAAAATCTCTCTGATAAAAAAGGGAGACAGCCTGTTAGCTGGCAGTCTCCCTAAACCTCAATCGTATTACTATTCTTTTCCTGTTGCTCTCATTTCCGCCAACTCCTTTTTAGCGACCGTACCCATTTCATCAAGATGTTTGGTCCACTGTTTCCTGTAAGGACGGAGTGTTTTCACCAGGGTCTCAGCCATTGCAACATTGCGGAACCACTTATGATTTGATGGAACAATATACCAGGGCGCATCCGGACGGGATGTTTCATTCAATGCATCTTCGTATGCCTTCTGATAACTGTCCCAATACTTTCTTTCATGCCAGTCACCTGCGGAAAGTTTCCATGCTTTTTCCGGCTCTTTTTCACGCTCCAGAAGTCTTTTTTCCTGTTCGTCTTTGCTGATATGAAGCATGAATTTAATTATGATGGTTTCTGCCGAGGTAAGAAGGGCTTCGAAATCTCTAATCATTCCGTAGCGAGCGGACCATACTTTTTTGGGTACCAGCTCGTGAACTCTCGTTACCAGTACATCTTCATAATGGGACCTGTTGAATATGGTTATATTTCCTTTAGAGGGAGTCTGCTGATGGATACGCCATAAAAAATCGTGTGATGCTTCTATAGGAGTTGGGACTTTAAAGGATGCTACTTTGCAGCTTTGGGGATTCAGTCCGGTCATAACATGACCAATAGCTCCATCCTTCCCTGCGGTGTCCATTCCCTGCATCACGACCAGAACAGAGGTTTGCGAAGCAGCATATAGAAGATATTGTAAATCTTTAAGTTCGGTCAACAGTTTTGCAGACTGCGCAATTGCTTCGGCTTCAGATAGTCCTTCATTTGCTCCCGGGTCGAAGTCCTTGAGCTTGATATTTCTCTTCCCATCCTGCTTTGTTAAAAGTGACAAAATCTACCTCCATTCAAAGTGAAACAGTTTTTCAAGAGCTTCGGCAACTCCATCATCATCACTAGTCGATACAACCATGCCTGCCGATGCCTGCACCTCCGGTTTAGCATTACCAACTGCCACACCCAGGCCAGCCCGCTGAAGCATGGGGATATCATTCCAGCTATCGCCAATTGCAACGGTGTCGCGAATATCTACATTAAACATGTTCGCTACAAACTCCAGAGCGCTTCCCTTGTTTGCCAGTAGAGGAAGGAACTCCAAATACTCGGAGTTACTACGCATTACGTTCAATCTGCCAGAATACCGTTCCTGCATCTCTGGAAGTAGACGCTCAATATTCTGTGGACTATCCACAATAATGAGTTTAATGGGTGATAATCCT
>JAJZFJ010000200.1 GCA_021805395.1 bacterium | reverse complement strand
GCTCGACTTGCATTTCTTAGGCACGCCGCAAGCGTTCGTCCTGAGCCAGGATCAAACTCTCCATCAGAATTCTGATAGATTTTTAATCGCACAAACATCAATCAAGATGCTCGTGTATTGTGTTTTTGTTAGTACCCTATGCTCATGTACATTGCTCGCAAAACATTCTCGTAGGTTCCGAAGAACCCACACAAACGTCACATCAATTTTAAAAGTTCAGTTTCGCGCAGCTTCGTTTGAAGCGGGCGCAAGAGATAGTATACACTGGATAAATCTGCTTGTCAAGGAGATTCTAAAACAAAATTTTAAACTCCTATTTACTACCTAATTACGCCGGTAAAATACCCAAATAGCTAACAAATGGAGGACAAAAACCAAGGCTGACCTGCATCTATTCCCTGCTAACACATCTAATAGACAAAACATCTTACTGGATAACGTCATCGTACCAAATGAGGCTCATCTATTCAGTACCTATTAGCTTACATCGAATGAACGGAAGGTAACTCTCCACAATAGCATGGATATATTGGGCTGACAGCAGACGCCTCGTATCACTTTGCAGTCAAACCGCCTGGCATTCACCACCTTCAGGACTGGAACGGCATTATGCTGGCTCTCAAATCCAAATAGAGAGGGATTAGTGGATCTGATACGTAGCTATCTGCTAACTATGTGTTCCTCAAATAAAACAGGTGGATGAGTATTGTCTCATCCACCTTAACTTATGCCAGTCAACTGGTTACCAGGCTGATATATAACCACTCACAACTTAAATCCGATATCCAATCACGATTTACTTGATGGCTATCCTTAACTATATTCTGTCGTTGATGTAGGCAGGCAGGTCTGATATTGCTACCCTCTCTTGCTGCATGCTATCTCTATGTCTGACTGTCACTGTGTCTTTCAAACCGTTCTCTTCCTCACGGCCAATTGTGTCGAAGTCGACGGTAATACAGAATGGGGTTCCTATCTCATCCTGTCTTCTATACAACTTCCCTATACCTGCTGTGTCATCATACACAGTCCGAAGCTCACCACTGCTCTGTAGCAGCTTTTTAATCCTCTTGGCGGTTTCCACTATGGCAGGTTCGTTCTTCTTTAAAGGAAGTACGGCAACTTTGATGGGAGCAAGTGCAGGTTTCAGCTTCAGAACAACTCTTGTCTCCCCGTTATCGAGAGTCTCCTCGGTGTATGCCTCGGTGAGTATAGCCAGGATTCCCCTGTCTACTCCTGCTGATGGCTCAATTACGTAAGGTACGATATGCCAGTTATTGGGCTGATCAAAATATGTTAGTCGTTCCGTGGAGTGTGGATTTGGCGACACTTTAGCGGTAATCGACAGCTTTTCCTGATCTCTTGAATGTGAGCCTAGATCGTAATCTGTGCGGTTAGCTATGCCCTCAAGCTCCTCTTCCCCTATTGGAAAACGATACATGATATCGACTGTTCGTTTTGAATAGTGAGCCAGCTCGTTTGAAGGAACCTCATAAAGCGTGATCCTGTCCCTGCTAAGACCGCATTCATTTACCCACCAGTCAACATGATCTTCAATGAAGGCCGAATGTATATCTTCATCTTCGCCTGGTTTGCAGAAGTACTCAATCTCCATCTGCTCGAACTCACGAACACGAAAAACAAAGTTGCGGGGTGTGATCTCATTACGAAATGCTTTCCCAATTTGGGCAATGCCGAAAGGAAGCTTTCTATTGGTTGAATCCAGTACATTTTTGAAATTGACAAATATTCCCTGTGCAGTCTCAGGACGTAAGTATGCAAAAGATTCTGGATCTGGAATGGGACCAACCTGAGTTTTGAACATCATGTTGAAAGCTCTCGGCTCGGTCAGTTCTCCCTCACACTCACCTGGATGCAGCTTGGAATGTTTAAGGCAAGCAGCATCTTTTAATCTGTCAGCCCGAAACCGTCCTTTGCATGTCTTGCAGTCTATTAATGGATCTACAAAGGTCTCTTCGTGGCCGGAGTAGCGCCAGACATATCGGTTCATTAGAATGGAAGCATCCAGACCTTCCATGTCATCACGCTCATACACATTATGCTTCCACCAAAGCCGTTTCAAGTTATTCTTTAACTCAACACCCAGTGGCCCGAAATCGAATGTACCTTGTAGACCTCCATAGATCTCACTCCCCTGGAAGATGAATCCACGGCGTTTACATAGTGATACAAGTTGTTCAAGCGTTTCTGCTGGCATTAGATTTGTACTTTCTAGGTTATGTTCAAAATTGTATGTGGAGTATACCTTCAGTTTGTGGAGGAATGGTAGATGTAATCTGTGAGTGGGTGTGACTCGATAAAGTAGGTAACCTCACGTTCCATCCTGATTACGCTGCTTTTGCGCATAGTCTCAAGCTCTCGGTTTCTCTATTGAGTAATGTTGTTCTCACAGCAAGAATTGCGTCCGCTCCCACATTAGACCAACGCATTCCTGTTTGTTTCAGCCGTGCACCTACCACAGATTTACATGCCGCTTCTATCGGTCCACTGCCAATCATGCGCCCTGCAGCCAGATGTTGGGGATAGTTCATTCTCTTTGC
>JAJZFJ010000307.1 GCA_021805395.1 bacterium | reverse complement strand
ATACCTCCTAGAGTACAGGTGATGGAACACCCGGTCATGTCACCCTTGCAGGGCATGACAATCGAACAAGCGACTTCGTGTCGCACGCAAGGGGAGGGGTTGGGGAGAGGTTTTCTGGGCCAACGCGGACGAGATGCTCAAGACTGCCAACCATACGGGATCAACTGCTTAGCTTTTTGGCATTGCAAAGCAATCATCCCCAGCCGAAATGGCTGGCACTCTGCCCACCCGCGAAGGCGGGTGCTGTCTACCCAGGGAGGGGATTCATCCCCTCCGGGACAGTACAATGCGCCTCCTGATACCGTTGCCCATAAATCCTCATGCTAAGCAATTCAGCATGCCCGGTTAAACCGGCCGCTGACGCGCTGACCGTCCGCCTACGAGGACGAAGACAGTTAAGTAAACCATACAGACCATCATCAGTTTCGTTTCTGTATGAATATGAGCTTGATTGCGATGGTTCCAACCATGAGAATTATTCCGATCAGCTCAACTGCTAGCGCATAGGGAATATATTTCGAAAAGTCGCCAAATTCTGAAGCTGGGTAAATCGTGCAATCCAGGGCGTTATTATGATCATACAATACTGTAACAGGTTGTCCTATATTGACCTAGTCATAATCGGATCTATCAAACAGCTCATGTGTCGCTGCGATTCTGCAGTTATTTGCTAAAAACGCATATCTGTAATAGTAGAAGTGTACTAATCTGTGTTTACCCATTTCGGTCTTGATAAACTTTCTGGTGATCACTCCCTGCGTCTTCCACCCATTTAATGCTAACATATGGATTCGATGTTCGTTATGTAATTCGCCCAGGGCAGAAGATCCTATAAGGAAAAATATAAATCCGATAAGTAAAGAATTTACCCACCAATACGATCTGTAACGCCTATAACGATAAAAATCCATTTCTGTCCTCCTACAGCTAACATAGACTACCTACTCGTTGTCGTTTGGGTTTCAACTTTATGCAGCAGGCTAGAGTCTATGCTAACATCATGGGTGACATGTTTCATTGTTCGTCTTAGAAATTACTGTTCATTATCTCGGATAGCATTCATTGATGGATATTGAGAAGAATAATAATTCGTTACACCCTGGCTTGAACTCTGATTTTAACGATTATATGGGATGAATATCGCATACATCTAGAAAAATACGAAAATCATTTATGCCTGGTAGTTGCCTTTATGACCTAATAATCAATATGTTTGTGGAAAAGTAACCATCATCTATTGTTCGGATTTTTTATAATCAACCTGGAATCAATCATCTATGCACATTGAGATAGCTTGAAACAGTTATGAGAGTCATAAAGCAGATAGCCAATGTAACTGTCCGAGGTACTTCAAAATGAAATAGTTTAGAAGAATATATTGGAAATTAACCCTATTAGTTGTAGAAACCACGAAAGCGTAAGATACCGTTTAGTCATAAATTTGGAAATCAAAATGGATATGCTCGGATATGAACAGTGAGTAATAAATTAGTAATCAGTATTATAAGGAATTTTGCACCATGGCATCTGCCGATTTGATGATGCTAATCAATCGGCAGATGATGAAAACTTACTTAATGAACCGGATTGACAACCATGAATGTGAAATACGCTTTCGTATTGATGTTTGTGTTATCTAAAAACATTCTTCATGAATACTGAAAGACTTCTCGTGTATTACATTATGAATTCAATCGTTCAAAAAGGCATTACTTGGCAGGAGGAGCACCCTTAACGCCTCCAGGTCCTGGCATTGGTGGACCAGACTGGTGAGATTTCTGATAAGAAGCCATCGCTCCTGGCGGCATTGGAGGAGCCTTTTCGGACAGTTCTTTTACGTCTGTTTTGCTTACATTACTTCCATTACATCCTGGTAAGAAAAGTGCCATCACCATAATGACACCACATAAGGTTATAGTTTTAGTTTTGTACATATCGTATAGCTTTCTATAGTGGGATAATGCATGGCTCATTCGATATGAATGAGCCATGCAGAGTGATGAGGAACTCTTATTTCACTTAGCGAATAGCATTCCACATATTGTTTTGTGGTTGATTCACTGGATCAGGATCTGTAGCCGATGGAGTCATTGATTTAACATGGCCATCACAGAAGGCGAAGTTTGCCTGTCCATTGTGCAGAGCAGGAACAGCACCATTTGGTCCCAAATAGTTCTCAGGGGTGATGGGCTTGATTGCACCGTCTGGAATTTCACCAGGGAATGTAGAGTCCCACCAGCTAACACCAGCAAAAATGGATCCTGGACCAAACCAGTATGCATTTCCCACTTCATTAGAATTGCTGCTGCCAACTGTCATATAAGGATATGAGTTCTCATGCTCGGCAATCATAATGGTGCTAGCAGGTATATCAATGCGTGCATTGGTAGTTGTAGTCACACCCATCCACGATTGGGATAGTCCCATCACTCCGTCAACATCCCATTTACCAGACGAGTTGTTGTAATTCATCCAACCATTTCCAGCATAGGATACCAGAGGTCCTATCCAGGTGTTAGCCTGGTCATAGGCTGTAAGTGTTCGAGGATCATCAGGATCGATGACAACCTGGACACTTTTCACATATGGCTGAATTGTGTACTCCCAGCTATCTGCATACCAGCCATTTTGCAAACCAATGGGAAACGTTTCATCATAGTCCTGGTTGTACATGATACAAGCAGTGGCCAATTGATCCATATTTGAAAGGCTGGCAATAGCCCTTGCCTTCTCTCGAGCCTGTGCAAACACAGGGAACAGAATAGCTGCCAGGATAGCGATAATTGCAATCACGACAAGCAGTTCAATAAGTGTAAAACCGCTTCGTTTCATAATGTGTACCTCCGTACGTGTCTTTCAACTGATATAAATAAAGAGAACGATAAACATCTAGAACTAACTACTACTGCATTGGGGGTGCCGTGGAATCACGTTCCACAATCTCAACTGGTAGCAGTTCTCTATAATGTGTCTCATCTCCCTCGATGCGCGACAGCAGTATTTCTGCAGCACGCATTCCTATTTTCCCGAATGGCTGCCGTACACTTGTCAGTGGTACAGGTGCCGTTGCAGACAGAGGCGTGTCATCGAATCCGGTAACAGAGATCTCCTCTGGAACCTTCACTCCTCTATCCATTAGTGCTTTCAAGGCGCCGACAGCAATAGCGTCATTAGCACAGCATAAGGCGGTTGGCCGCCGATTCTCAGGTAGGTCTAGCACTTTAACTGCTGATTCGTACCCGGATTGAAAACAGTATCTACCTGGGATAATTTGGTATTTATCCTCACTTTGCCATGCATCAGAGAATGCTCTGCAAAAGCCTTCAGCTCTCAGCAATGTGCTGCGCTGATTATCTTCTCCGCAGAGCATGGCGAGTCTACGATGCCCCAAAGTTAGCAGATACTGAGTAATTTGATACGCGGCAAGACTATTGTCTATATCCACGCTGGAAACATTTCTCGATGGAAGTGTATCACTCACAACGATGCAAGGCACTTTTCGGGCTGCTAACGTATCCATAACTGTGCAGCTTGTGGGTGGTGCAACAATGATTAACCCATCACATCTTCCATCAGCAAATAACGATAAATCATCTTCTACCGCAGACCATACATGCGAGGTAAAAAGTGTAGTTGCCTGACCATGTCTCATGCACGCACCTAATATTCCATGCAGAATTGAAATGAAGTAGTAATCTGTTATTTCTGCATCCCAGTATGTGTAAACCACACCCAGGGTGTTCATGCGTTTACGAGAAAGTCCGCGAGCAACAGCGTTGGGATGATAGTTCAGTCTGGCAGCTGTTGCCAAAACCTTCTCCTTGATCTGTGGGGAGACTGGTCTAGGTCCGTTATTTAACACATAGGAAACGGTGGATGCTGAAACACCGCTTTCACGTGCAAGATCTTTAATGGTAGTGGACATTGACTGATTTCTATTCTCGATATATTTTGTTGACATGACTGTTGAAAACAGCGCGAACCGATTCGATGATGTTAATGAGTCTATCACCGATTTGTTGTGTTGTCAAGTATATTGACTGCAATCGCAATAAAAATGTTCGCAAGACACACAAAATTACTGTTATTATGGTTAGTTCTGCTGAACACATGAGCTTCACGTGTTGCCAGAATGAGGGTGCAGGAAACCTAACATGTGTGAAGAAGTCGCGATTAAGTTATATATACATTGAATGGATGTACGTATTAAATACTTTTAAATTTAATTTCACATGCTTTTCCTGGCAAATATGGCACCTGGTTGCATATTAGCAATCCATAGCTTTAGTCTCTTTATGGTTGCATATAAAGGGGTTCAAAAATTGGGAATGGTTATTACCCGCTATTCCGGTGAATAACAGATATCCTAATATTGTTTCATTTAGCAAAACGAAATACTGCTAGGCACAATCAAGGCGGAGAGGATTAGTGTTTTCCCATAATCTATTAATTGTTCTTGCATGACGAAAGAATATTGTTACAAGTGAACGTTCGAATAAGAAGCTTGTTTAAAGAAAATGGTGATCGGTTGTATGTACGCTTTCCTGGAGTGTATGGACAACTCATCTCTTCGACATATCCAGGAATGCATTTATTAATGAATGGAGTTGAAGGTGGATAGTGAATACACTTCTGTTAATTTTTAATTCCCCTTCAATGCCCACGAATCAGAATGCTGGAGATTAGGAATCTTGATATATCTTGAGATAAGGCAACAATTTTAAAATCATCCATACCCTCGTTTTAATGTCATTTAACCGATTAGTTATTCGGGAGGGTACATACATGGACAAGTTAAAAGAGAGCAATGGGCAAGCAATGGCAGATTTAAAGAAATTGACAAAGCGTTTGAATTTAATGCTGGATGCCTGTGACCGTATGCTTCGTGACATTGATGATCCCTCCCGATATGACTTAGGACTTAGGGCAGAAGAAGTTCCTGTGACATACGAAACGAGAGATGATAACGGAAAGGTGTGTAGAAAGAAATCGACATTAGGGTTGCTGCTGGCAATGATCGGCAGTGAAGGAGATGTTAAAATAGCAGCTCCTCACCCGCCTGATCCACGTAATTTGCTTCTAAACACGTGTCATGAGCTTCGCATGGCTGTTACCACATGTGTTCAGTTAATGGAAAGAATGACTGATGTAGAGGAGCTCGAAAGTTTGAAAGAGAGTCTGATGACAGCCTTTGCTGCAGTTGATGATGCTAAAAAACAGGAAATTATTTCACATTTATCAGAAAGAATTCTTGGGCAGTATTAATGAACATTTTGCGTAAAATGTGACAGTGCAGAATGGAGCAGTCAGTAAATTCAGTATCACTTATTAAGATAGATTTTCAGAAGACTCAATTATTAAATTAGACAGTTAATGAAATAATTAGAGGAAATTGGAGAGCATCTACCTTCTCAATATTGAGAAAGTAGATGCTTGAGATGCTATTTGGATGTAGTACTTCCGGGTACTTTTGGACCAAGTCCACCTGGTTCGGTTGCTGTCGAATGAGCCTTAGCGTATGCAGCCTGTTGAGCAGCAATTGCAGCTGCGGCAGATGCTGGCATTGGACCTGGTGGAATTTGATGGTCGAGAACTTTCATATCATGTGACGAGATATTAGCCTTATTGCTACAGCCTGAAATAAGTACAAAACACGGAGCAAGTACTAATGTGGTCATGATAATTCTGAATAAACGCATGCCTATCCCTTTCTGATACTATTTTTCAGGCACCCTCTTACGAGGATGCCTGAATTTTTTTCTTAGATGCTGTTATCTGGTTGCATTCCACATATTATTCTGTGGCTGATTTACTGGATCAGGATCTGTAGCTGTAGGATTCATCGATTTAGCATGTCCATCGCAGAATACAAATACTGCCTGACCATTGTGTACTGGTGTTGCTGCTCCATCTGGTCCTGCAGGATTGTTAGGATCGGCGAGAGGCTTGATTGCTCCATCTGGCACTTCTTCTGGAGATTCCCAGCCGTCGATCGTTCCACCTAAAAATAGACATCCAACTCCCCAGTTGTATGTGTTTCCATCGGCGGAGTAGAGTGCTTCATTCATCTTTTCAGACAACATGATTGTCTGGGCAGGAAGATTAACTCGTGCATCGGGGCAGGTGTTATTGGCAATCCAGCTTGCACTTGGTCCAGTGGTAGTCATAACTCCCAAAAGAGTGTTGGAGTTAATGCCAGGATCCCAGCCAATGAGACCATTTGCGGCTACGCTCACCAGAGGTCCAGCCCATGATTGAGGTGTTGTAGCCTGTCTTGGATCATCGGGGTCTATTAGTACAGCAGCACTTTTAGTGTATGGGAATACTGCCCATTGCCAGCTATTCTCCCACCATGAATTCTGCAATCCGCATGGGAAAGTTTCATCATAATCCTGTTGATACATCATATTAGCTAGTCCTAGCTGTTCAACATTGGATACTGCTGTAATTGCTCTAGCCTTTTCGCGAGCCTGTGCAAATACAGGAAACAGAATAGCTGCCAGAATAGCGATAATTGCGATTACCACAAGCAGTTCAATAAGAGTAAAACCGCTTCGTTTCATGTGTGTACCTCCGTACGTTTCTTCTATTTATATGTGAGACAGTGCAGGATCCTGCGAGCATCTATTTCTTCGGAGGTGCTGTGGAATCTCTTTCCACGATCTCCGTAGGTAGCTGTTCACTATGATGAGACTGGTCTCCCTCGATGCGAGCCAGCAGAAGTTCTGCTGCACGCATTCCTATTGTCCCGAATGGCTGCCGTACACTTGTGAGTGGTACTGGTGCCGTTGATGAAAGAGGGGTATCGTCGAAACCGGTTACAGAGATCTCTTCTGGAACCTTCACTCCTCTACCCATTAGTGCTTTCAGGGCGCCTGCAGCAATAGCGTCATTAGCACAGCATAAGGCGGTTGGCCGCCGTTTCGCGGGTAGGTCCAGCATTTTTAGTGCTGATTCATACCCGGATTGGAAACAGTAACTACCTGAAATAATAAGGTGCTTGTCCTCATTATGTCCCGCATCTGAGAATGCCCTGCGAAAACCTTCTATTCGCAGCGGAGTGCTGCGCTGATCGTTGTCTCCACAGAGCATGGCGATTCTCTGATGCCCCAAATCCAGCAGATACTGAGTAATTTGATACATTGCAAGCTGATTGTCTATATTCACACTGGAGATATCACTATCAGGCAGTGTGTCACTAACCACAATACATGGTATATTTCGAGCAGTCAGCAAACTCATCACAGTGCAGCTCAGAGGTGGTGCAACAATGATAAGTCCATCGCATCGACCATTAGCAAATAGCGATAAATCATCTTCTACCTTTGACCATACATGCGATGTAAAAAGTGTGGTTGCCTGCCCGTGACGCATACATGAACCCAATATGCCATGCAGAATTGAGATGAAGTAGTAATCTGTTATTTCTGCATCCCAATATGTGTAAACAACACCCAGAGTATCCATTCGCTTGCGAGAAAGACCTCTCGCTACAGCATTCGGATGATAGTTCATTCTGGCTGCTGTGGCAAGTACTTTTTCCCTGATGTGTCTGGAGACCGGTCGCGGTCCATTATTCAAAACATAGGATACAGTGGATGCAGAGACAGCGCTTTCACGTGCAAGATCTTTAATGGTAGTGGACATTAACTGGTTGGTAATCCTAATTTCGTTCGCGAAGCGATTCGGTAAAATATATCGAACCGGTTCGATTATCGATTACAGTCTATCATTGGATTGCTGAATTGTCAAGACGATAAGATGTAATCGCTTTAAAAATTTTCATTTCAAATATAAATACGTGCTTGCCAGGATAATTAATAGCCGCTTATGATGCAAGTAATAATGCTAATGTGGCTTTTTAGCATGTAAAGCTTATCATAGATGTTATTGCATCTAATCGCTATGTTTGTACCGTTAGCACTGTTTGTATTGAAACGATGCTTCTATTGGCATCTAACTGCGAGACTATTAATTCATTCCACTTTTTAGACACTTTTCTCTCTTCTGGCTTATATTAGCACGTGTCCATATTCAAAAGCTGGTGATTCTGCTGGATGTATAATATTTAACACAAGCAAACTACATTAATTCTCTAACTTAAATGACATAATATCAGTTTGGTGCTAAATGCCAGGTTTCGTTTAAAAATTTAACTATTTTGAAGCAATACAAATGGATTAGTCTGCGAACTGAGTTATCGTTAATACCCATTCATAAAGCTTGTTCCCGGAAGGTAAGGAACTTGTCCAGATGGTTTTCAAGCTAATATACGGTACTGATTTCCCTTCTGTGCAGCAAGAAGAAGATGAGAGAGTATTCTCATCTTCTTCCTGCACATTTAATGACAAGTCAAGGTTCTGTTACAAAATCTATTCAGGCTTAAGGTTTGCTGGAGGCACTTTGCCAGATGTAGCATGTTCCTTCTGAAATCTGGCTATTGCAGCTGAAGGCATGGGAGGAGCCGGTCCAGCCATCTCTTTTGCCTCTTTGGCTGTTAATCTGCTTCCATTTTGGCACCCTGTCAGGATTCCAAAAAGTGAAAGCAGTAGACTCAAGCCTACCGTTTTTCGCTTCATAATTATAACTCCTGAGCTTAAGAGGGCCTGCGATTCCTGTCAAACCATCGCAGGCACTCATCGCACTAATCGCACTGCATTCCACATGTTATTCTGCGGCTCGGTAACAGGATTAGGATCAGTGGCGGTTGGAATCATGGCCTTTACGTGCCCGTCACAGAATGCAAAGTTTGTCATTCCGTTGTGAAGAGCAGGTGCTGCACCATTTGGTCCCAGATAGGTTTCTGGAGTGATGGGCTGTACTGCTCCATCTGGAATCTCACCGGGATAGTAACTATCCCACCAGTTTAAGCCGGTGAAAAGACTTCCTGGTCCAAACCAGTAGACATTCCCTGTTTGTGCATTTCCATCTGACTCATAAGGGTATACATTATCCTTCTCAGCAATCAGAATCGTAGATGCAGGATAGGTGACACGTGCATCTGATGTGGTTGTCTGTCCCATCCAACTTTGAGAAACGCCCATCACACCGTCCATATCCCACTTGCCCGTGCTGTTGTTGTAAAGCATATACCCATTAGCTGCATATGACACCAGTGGACCCATCCAGTTTGCATAGCCAGAGGCGAGAGTTCTTGGATCGTCAGGATCGACCAGTACCTGTTCGCTTTTGATATATGGCTGCAGTGTGTAGTCCCAGGAATCTGCATACCAGGCATTTTGTAAACCTACTGGAAACGTCTCGTCATAATCCTGTTCATACATTAAACAGGCTGTTGCGAGCTGATTCATGTTAGATAAACTGGTTATTGATCGTGCCTTCTCCCTTGCCTGGGCAAACACTGGAAAAAGAATTGCAGCAAGTATTGCAATAATTGCAATTACTACTAATAGTTCTATTAATGTAAAACCTCTCTGTTTCATGATGTTAGATTCCTCCATTCTTTCAGGTTAGAGTATGTTGGCAAGATTGTTTATGCTAATATCTGTGAAATTACCCCTTGAATGCTCTTGATAGTCCAGACTTAGCTCATTATTATAGTTGATACCCATTATCTATACGGCACCATTTTCCCGCTTTAACTTCTAAATTCTCCATTAAAACCACAGAATTTATTTCAAAGAGGAGTTAATCTATGAATAAAACGCATGTGCATGGTAAGATTGCCCTCTTTCGCAAACAGCTTATGGATGAGTTTTCCAGGCTATCCGGGCATCCAGTCACCTCCTTTAAAGAATGGGTAACAGGTATCCGTCCGACATATCGATGGTATGCACACTGTATCCAGCTGTCAGAGACCATGCAGCGAGTTGCTGAGGGTAACCAAAGATACACAATGATCTTTATGCCACCGAGAGCAGGAAAAAGTGAGCTTGTGAGCAGGCTTTTCCCTGCTTACTATCTGTGTAATCACCCCCAACACTTCGTTGGACTCTGTTCTTACTCCGCATCTCTTGCCGACACACTGTCGCGTGCTGCAAAAGACAACTTTTTGCTTGCTGGCGGCAGATTACGTCCAGATTCCTGTTCAGTGAAGTACTGGCAAACAGACAGAGGAGGAGGATTCTGGGCTGCTGGCGTAGGAGGGCCAGCAACTGGAAAGGGGTTCCACCTTGGCATCATTGATGATCCTATCAAAAACGCTGAGGAGGCTGCCAGCGCTGCCATTCGTGAGAAGATGCGAGACTGGTACCAGTCTACCTTTCTCACCCGCCAGCAGCCGGAAGGAGGTTCCATTGTCCTGGTTCAGACGCGGTGGCACGAGGATGATCTGGCTGGCTGGCTTCTCTCGAGACAGGACGGATCGGGATGGCACATTGTTAACTTGCCAGCCATTGCTGAAACTCGTACCGATTTCCCTGCAGGATGTACTGTTGAACCAGACTGGAGACAACCTGGTGATCCTTTGATCCCTGAAACATTTCCTCTCGAGCGATTGAAAAAGATACGGCTGCAGGTAGGTGAACGTGTGTGGCAGGCACTCTATCAGCAGCGTCC
>JAJZFJ010000203.1 GCA_021805395.1 bacterium | reverse complement strand
GGTTATTTCGGTTGGCATGAGAACAGCTGTGCTTCCCGGTTTGTTTAACATTTGAAGCAAACCGACAGGAGATGCAGAAACCATTGATTTAATGATTGGGTCACTGATTTCGGCCATGGGTACCTCTTAATTGGATAGTTTAGATTGATGCCATGATGGAAAATTCCACTGAATGACCTATATTTGCAAAGTAGTGTGCTTTTGGAGATTAGGTTGCGTGAGCATCGATCAAACCCTGTCTGCAGTTATCTTCACCATTGAAGGAAGTAGATTGAAATCAACACAGATTATGAGTAGTACAGGGTATTGAGGTGAGTAAGAAATAGATTAATTACATAGAAATACAGGAATGAAGTATGCATTGAATGTGCTTCTCAGAACAATACGATCAGCTCAATATAAGCTGGGATTCGACTAGAAATAAGAGACTTAACTTCAGAAATAGATTGGAGTTAATATCTGGCATCCACTATTAATGAAGTCGAGTGTTTATATTAACCTAACCATTTGCCTGAAACAGTTTTGAAATGGACTACACACCGATATGCACCTGTAATCGCTGGCATATCTACACGAAATGCACTTTTACTGCCAGATCTAAACGTAGTCCCTGGTAGAAGGGCACTCTCCATATGAAGCGCTTTGCCATTTCTATTTTGCAACTGTACCAATGCCTCAACGTTGTGGTAGCTCTTATGGGAAGTGTTAGATGCAAGTCCATACACTTTAATAAAACCGTTGCTATTAATGGCTTTGGCGGCCTTGAGCGAGATGACAGGATTTGAAAATTGACTCTGTGTAACTCCCAACTGTTTAGAGGATGCTGTTGGATAGAAAAAAGGCAACAGGGCAAGAGGTGCTATAAAACATATTGCCGAGACTGGAAATCTTTTTTTTGCATGCGATTGTTTCGATTCCACTGTTTGTGCACTGGTATCATCCGCTGTATCCCAAGTGTGATCAGGTATGCATAGTCTTAGAGCCATTTCAATCTCCTATCTTTCAGACCATCGAGAGACCTATTGATATGTAGACGTCTGAATACAATTATACTATAGAGATGTATATATGTCAACCTTTTTGATATACATCTTTTTATGCTTACCATTGCTATCTAGACTATTATACGAATTGTTACTATCTCGTGTTAACCAGAATACTGTATGGTAAGAGTTTAAAATATGGCAACTGTTACAACTATCGGTGATAACTGGGAAAATATTGATGCCAGAATATGAGGTTATTTAAAAGGAAGTGAGAACAATGACCAGTATTCATCTTTTCTAATCGAATTTTATAAGACTTGTACTAATACACCTATGATTTGTTCTGTTCCTTTTAAGACATGGATCGGTTACACGTGCTATAATAGCCATTACCATAAGCATTTTTGAATGTTTCTTAAATTATAAGGAGTTGTTCCGTTGATTATTATTCTGGAACCGAAGGCTACACTAGAACAACGTGATAGTCTTCTCACAGACCTCAAGCAGCGTGGTTATGGGGTCCATCTGTCTGAAGGTGTTGAGAGAACTATTGTGGGAGTAATTGGGACACCTGAACTCGACAAGATGAATCTGGTTGAACAGTTTGAATCTTTGCCTTTTGTGGAACGGGTTGTTCCTATTCTTAAACCGTACAAACTGGTAGGTAAGTCATTCAAACCTGAAGGCACTGTAATAAATGTGAGGGGAGTTAAGATTGGTGACGGATCGGTCTGCATAATGGCTGGTCCATGCACTGTGGAATCCCCAGAAATGCTGTTCGAAACTGCCCGATTTGTTAAAAAGTGTGGCGCAAATGTCCTGCGCGGCGGTGCATTCAAGCCCTCAACGTCTCCATACTCCTTCCACGGTCTTGGTGAACAAGGACTACAGCTTCTTGCCGAGGCTCGCGATGAGACAGGGCTTCCCATCATTACTGAAGTAATGGACACACGAGACATAGAACTTGTTGGCAAGTATACAGACATTTTCCAGATTGGTACTCGAAACATGACAAACTTTTCACTCTTAAAAGAGATGGGAAATGTGCGTAAGCCTGTCATGCTTAAAAGAGGCTGGGCTAGCACAATCGAGGAGTGGCTGCAGGCAGCGGAGTACATTGCCAGTCAGGGGAATTATGAGATTATTTTATGTGAACGCGGTATAAGAACTTTTGAAACATATACCCGAAATACATTTGATATCAATGCAATTCCATCTATCCATGAGCTTTCACACCTGCCAATCTTTGCAGATCCTTCACACGCAACAGGTCGACGCAGTATCGTACAGGCTGTGAGCTGCGGTGCAGTGGCTTCTGGTGCAGATGGCTTAATCATAGAGACCCATCCTAACCCGGAAAAAGCAATCAAAGATGGTCCTCAGTCGCTCACATTCACCCAGTTCGAAGAACTTCTTACAGCCATTCGACCTGTTGCCGAGGCTGTTGGACGCTCTCTAAGCCCTGCGGTTTGATAATTATGCAAAGAAAACCTCTCTTCAATCGATGTGCACTTATTGGCCTTGGAATGATGGGAGGTTCTCTTGCGTATGCTCTCAGAGAATCTGGGGTAGTGAATGAGCTGACTGGCTGCGACGCTTCCGAAGAGGCGCTTGAACTTGCCATGCGCTCCGAGGTATTTACCAACCTTAGCTCAGATGCTGTAGAGGCTGTGAAAGACGCAGACTTGGTAATAATTGCAGCTCCTGTTCACAGGGTGGTTGCCATAATGGAAGCGATAGGGCAATCTGTGGATTCGGATGCATTAGTTACAGATATTGGCAGTGTTAAGAAAGAGATTGTACTGGCAGGCAGCAGGATCTTTGGCGACAGGTTTGTTGGCGGGCATCCAATGTGTGGTAGTCCGCAAAGTGGATTCACTGGTGCACAAAGGCATCTTTACAAGGAATCTCCCTGGCTTGTTGTTGCAGAGAGTGTCCCGGATCGCACTTCTCCATATGTTGAGAAACTTTGCTGTTTGATCGAAAGATTGGGATCCCGGTGCATTCTCCTTGATACAGACAGACATGACCGACTGGTAGCCCTTGTTAGCCACCTCCCTCATATCATCTCCTTCTCGTATTCCGATCTGCTTCAAGGTGATGGAGATGCGGAGATGGCTCGCTCTTTGGCGGGAGGAAGCTATAAGGATTTGATGCGGGTTGCCGCTGCAGATAGAGAGCTGTGGGATGGAATTTTTAAACAGAACAGAGAGCAGCTTCTTCTTGCACTGGATGCCTTCGAGGAGCGTTTAGAGGCACTGCGTGATCTGCTGAAATAGAATGATCTACAATCTTTAGGTCACTCATATCAGTTTAACACCATTGGAAGTACCTGTTACATTCTTTGCAGTATCCATAACAGTTATCATGGATTTACCCGCATTTCCACGGCGCTGAACCCTGTTGCCCTCTAGCACAACTCCATCCGACATAGCAACTACGATAAGAGAAGTGGTATCAAACAGTGCAGAACCTCTCTGAGAAGGTTCCTGCTGGGCATTCAAAAAAAGATTGTTTCTCACTGTAACATCACCGCCTGAATGGATGAGCATATTGATTCCATTGCAGTTTTCTATCTTATTGTTCTCAAACAGAATATGCCTATGGCCTGGTCCTCCAGGGCCTAATGTGCCCTCTCCTACGAGGGTAATAGCTCCACACTGATCCGTTCCTTCACCTGCTGTAGCATAGCCAACATGACTCACTATGTTGTTCCTGATAACTAGATTATGGCTGTAGTCTGCCTCATTCCACCAGACCTCGGGCGAAATCACTATGCCATCAATGGTACTGCCATCCACAATACAGTTCTCAACCAGTCCATGGTCTGCTTTCAGCAGCATACCGCGTGCTCGATGATTCCGCACCGAACAACCGTGAACAATGTAACCGCTCCCATTTGCTGCGGGGTTACTCAAAAGACAGTCAAAGGTTAGCGTAGGAAACTCAGCATCGATCTGTATTTCCTGAAATGCCTCTTTGGAAAGATCCGCAAAACCTCGGTAGCTGCTTTTCTGGCTTGTTTTATAGTGTGGTTTTGCTGCTATTGCGGTAACCTTCGCCTCACCAAGATATCCAAATGTAGCGTTGTATAACCGAATCGGATCGCCAATTCTGAAGTTGTGACTGGTGATTATGATGCTTTTGCCATTTGCCTCGCAGCAGAGAGCATAGGAGCCATGGATGGGTATTCCATCATCGCACATGCCTTCAAAATGACAGCCTTTAAGAGTAGGTCCATTCCTTACACCGCTGCTATGAAAACTGTCGGCATTACTGGCAATCAGGGGATCATCCCCTGCACCTGGAGGCCTTGGTCCGTAGGTAACAGAATAGCGGTAGTAGTGATGACCTTCGCCTCCATCCTCATGAACACAAAAACCGCTCCCGCTTTTGATGCTCACATCCAGTATCCGCATCGATTCACAGCCTCCAAGGTAGATCTCCCTGCCGCCAGGTCCTCGATAAGCTATAAGATCCCCAACTTCAATTTCTAAACCTAACGGGCTGCCCATATGCACACGGTACTCACTGCCATCCAGGTGTTCAACAGATTGAGAATAGTAGTCCTGACTACCTGGTTTCCACTGTCGATTTGTTCTACTAAACAGGTAACCCACTGGTTGAGCACCTTCATTTGCCTGATCGAGTCCAGGATAGCCTCTATCTATTCTCACATCATACGAGGTTCGAGAGGGTGATATGGATGTTATTTTCCCTTGTGGAAAGGGAATTGGATCACGTCGGAGTTCCACACCAGTGAGAGTCACATGCTTACAGTTGTAGAAGGCTATCAGGTCACCTCCGGGAGGGCAGAGTATGGTCACCCCTTCTCCAGCTATCTCGAAGTTCTGTAAATCTGAGAACGGCAGCAGTGGTCCTCCCTGTGAGGGAAGAGCCGTAAATTTATAGGTGCCTTTTGGGATTACTACCTTTGCTTTGCCTTGTTGGTATGCTGCAAGAATACCGGTAAGAAGAGTGCCAGGGTCTGCTGGCGAGATGGTTGATACTTCATCCGCCTCAAGCCTGCTTAGGGATGATAGCGAAGCAATTTGTACCGTTGTGTTTAAAAGATTTCTTCTGGTAAGTCGCATGCTTCGGATCCTTCCACACGCCTTGATTAGCTTAATGCCTTAGTCGTTCAACTATCTCATGGAATATCGATGCAGCCTCTCTTACTTCTTCTTCAGTAGTCTGACGACCTAACGAAAAGCGTACTCCTGCCGACGCGAGTGAGTCTGACAGACCAATAGCTTTAAGAACATGTGAAGGCTCTAGTGAACCTGAAGAGCATGCTGCACCGCTTGAAACGCATACTCCCCTCATATCCAGGTTCATGAGCAGGGTGGCTCCCTCTATCCCTGGTACTGATACATTAAGGTTATTTGCCAGGCGCATTGAAGGATGACCGTTTAGCTGAAGATCTGGAATCCCTTCAGAAAGTAGTCCTAACAACATATCTCTCAGACAGGAAATCCTGACACCATCCTGCTCTCTATGCTGTAATGTTAGAGTTGCTGCTTTCCCAAATCCAACGATAGCTGCAACATTTTCAGTGCCTGCCCGCTTTTCTCGCTCCTGGGCGCCACCAACTATGATCGGTGCTACCTTTGTTCCCGGGCGGATCCATAAAGCACCAACTCCTCGAGGGCCATACATCTTATGGGCGCAGATGCTAATGAGATCACACTCCAATGTTTTCACATCTATGTCCATTAAAGGAGCAGTCTGAACTGCATCGGTATGAAACAAAGCACCATGAGAATGAACCATCTGCGCCAAGGATTGGATATTCTGAATGGTCCCGATCTCGTTATTGGCATGCATGATCGAGACAAGTGAGGTCTCATCCCGCATAGCTTCCTGAACAGAGTCTACAGAAATTAATCCTTCCCTGTTAGGTGAAATCAATGTCACGTCATAACCTTCACGCTCCAGCAGCATCGCACTATGCAGTACTGCATGGTGTTCGATGGCGGAGACAATTAGGTGGCGCTTTCCGGGCTGTGCGGCCCGCATGGTGCCGATCAGTGCCAGGTTATCGGCTTCCGTACCACTGCCTGTAAAGGTGATCTCGCTGTAGTCGGCATGCAGCAGAGCAGCTACTTCGTCGCGAGCATTGTCGACCGCTGTGCGCGCCATGCGCCCGTAGTGGTGGATGCTGGATGGGTTGCCGTAGGAGCCTTCTCCCGTGAGCCAGGGCCACATGGCGTCGGCAACCTCAGGGTCAAGCGGAGTAGTCGCGGCATAGTCTAGATAGATAGGTTTTTCACTCATATGTAAAGTCTACCATTGAATGCTTTTTTGTGGTGCGGAATGTGTATAAGGCCGTTTCACATTTATTAAGTTGAAAGTTCGCATCTCAATTGATTACAACGTCTCTATACATCTCTGTTCACCATTTTCATGAGATGTCTGATTGGAATTCCAGCTTTCATAGGACATTCATAGAGAATTAAGCTCTCACAGTTTTAAAATACAACCGAGAGTGAACAAATGGATAATCAAAATATAATCCATTCTTGAGTGAGTCATAAGCACGCCATCCCACATCTCGAGCTCATCAAGCAATTTTATTACTCCGTTTAATTCCCACCTCTTGCTTTAAAGCGAAAGAGTTTAATCAATAGCAAACTGCACTAAAAATACAACAACAAGAGGAATTTTTCATTTAGCATTAGAACTTATAGTCAGACATCTTACTTTGGAGTGCAAGAATGACAAATCCTTCAGACAGTCGAATAAGTAGACGAAAAGTGTTTGGTTTGGTAGGAGGTGGTGCATTATCTGCAGCTGCCAGCGCATTCGCGAAGAGCAGTATGCCTAAGGAGAACGTCTTTCAGTCTGCAGTTGCACTCTGGCAGATGAATGTCTTCAAGGACACTCATGGCAACAATTACCTCAATGTTGAAGGGTCAGTTGCAATGGATGTTAAGCTCACTGGTAAGTCGCTGCATGAATCGCTGTCCGCTTTTAGTGACGGTATAGTGGCAGAATTTAAGGGCGGTTATCTGAATGCCGGACAGGGTACCAATGGAATGCTCAATCTCACAGGTTCACAACTAACAGTTGCTGTACGTCTGCAAAGTCCCAAAGGAGTATGGGGTCAGCCACTTTTCAATAAACGTGGCAGCCATGAAAGTCTCGTCTTCAACCTATTCTCATTCATCGATGCTATCGGATTTGAATTAGGTACACAGGATACACCTGGTGTTTCACAGGTGCTATGCCCTGTCTCTGCAATTGGAGCGAGTGATTGGCATACTGTTATATGCCGGTATGATGGCAAAGTTCTTAAGATGTTTGTGGATGGGGTGGTGATGGATGAGGCAACCCCGAAGGGACCACTTAGAACTGGCAATCCATATCCTGTGCTTATTGGTGCCGAGACAGATGACACATCAATTAAAGCAGGCTGGGAGGGTGAGATTGACTATGTTGCTTTATGGAACAGGGCCATCTCAGACGAAGAGGTTGTAACCCTGAGTGGTGGGTCAGCACGCGTACAGTTTTTAACCAAAAAATATAAGGAGCTACACTTGCTTCCTCCTAGACCAGATCTCTATCATGAAAAATATCGTCCACAGTTTCACTTTACAGCCAGACAATGGACAGAACACCTCCTTAATCCCGGACAACAACAGGAAGGCTGGTTAAATGATCCTAATGGCCTAATTTTTGTTGACGGCGTCTACCATCTGTTTGCACAAAGGTGGGCAAAATGCTGGATTCATGCAGTAAGCAAAGATATGCTGCACTGGACGGAAGTGCTGCCAGCATTCTGGGCTGACCATCGGTTTGGAGATGGAGTACAGTCTGGAGGGGCAGTGTATGATTGGGAAAACAGCTCCGGGTTATCAAAAGACCCAGATAACCCTGCTCTAATTGCCTTCTGGTCTGGGTTTGATCAAATGAGTCAATGCATCTCATACAGTCTGGACAAGGGAACCACATGGCATAAGTATGAACACAATCCGGTTCTGGTACATCCTGAGCGGGATCCGAAAGTGTTCTGGTATGCACCTGATAAAAGATGGATTATGGTTCTCTCATGTGAGGGGAGTTATGAGTTTTTTACCTCTAAAAACCTGCTTTCCTGGACTAAACTACCATCCAAAATTCCTGATAGTTATGAGTGCCCAGATATTTTTCAACTTCCATTGGATGGTAATCTGGACAATCTGAAATGGGTTCTTGTTAGGGGAGATGGATTCTACTCAATTGGTGAATTCAATGGTAAGAAATTTATATCTGAAACCAACCAGTTACCAGGGGATCAGGGCCCTAACTTCTACGCCACCATGTCATGGGGGGATATTGCAGATGAACCAGGGCGGCGTGTGCAGATTGCATGGATGCGTGGTGGCAGTTATCCTGATATGCCATTCAATCAGCAGATGTCATTTCCATGCGATCTATCTCTTAAAACTGGGAGAAACGGTTTACATGTGTGTCGAAACCCTATCCATGAAATCAGTAAACTCCATGGTACTCCTCATCATATGAACACAACCACTTTAAATGCAGGTATGAAACTTCCGCTAAACGTTTCGGGAGAACTGTATCACATTAAAGCAAACGTTAATCTCAGTCTTGATAGTGAAGTTCACTTTCATATCAACGGTGCATCGCTCACTTTTATGAGCAGTTCGGTTGCATGTAATTCGCAACAGATTAAAGTTATGGGAACAGTGAGCACATTTGAGATACTGATTGACAGGACATCGGCTGAACTATTTGTAAACGATGGACTGGTTTCAGTTTCATCCTGTTTTCTTCCGACTGACAACAACTTCAATATCGCTTGCAAGGCTGGATCAATAACCATTGAATCGATGGTGATATATCCATTGCAATCTATATGGCCAGCCTCATTTTAGAATGTTGAATACTATTGAGATATTCAGATTTTTACAGTCATGGCAATGGATACTTCTGGCAGCATGGTGTCCGGTTTAGCTAAACACCGCCAGCTCATATCCTGCCTGAGGATGATAATGAGTTTAAAAGCACATAAAGTAGGCTAATTATGGTGATTTAGTATTCCGAAAACACTATTAGAGGAACCAAATTCGTTTGCTATGTGGTAATATGTGATATGCATTTCAAGGACACAAAACTCGCTAGGATATTGTCTAGTCTGCTAGCAGCAGTGCTGGTATTCATGAGTTTGCC
This sequence comes from bacterium, assembly GCA_021805395.1. Taxonomy (GTDB): domain Bacteria; phylum Armatimonadota; class Chthonomonadetes; order Chthonomonadales; family Chthonomonadaceae; genus JAJZFJ01. The sequence continues at coordinate 1,377 of JAJZFJ010000203.1, read as the reverse complement.
TGTTGAAGCAGCCTGGCAATGCCCCGATGGAACGCCTTGTCCTTCCAACTGTCCGATGCTGCATCCCAGTATGAAGCCAGTTCACCCTTCGATTATGCCTTGTTGTGCACACGGGATGATGACTGGGTGTCCACTATGTGCCAAGTCATCCCATTCCAAAATAGGTATTTCTGAATTACATAAATCCGTTGTTTTTACACATTCCCACAGCTGTACAAGTACGGTTTGTATTCAGAAACATGTGAAACATCATACCTTTGTTGTTACAAATGGCATTCACCATTATTTTTCTGCTTCACAACGTGATCTTACGAAACTTGTCGTAGTTACACAACCTTTAGATTTTATCAATCCGCTTCATAGTGCCATTTCTCGCACATATCGTCCTCCCCCGTCTCGCGCTCCACCAGCCTTCTAAGATAATCCCACATTATGAGCAGAGTTTGACTCCGCTCAAATTGTTACATCGGGCATTTTCTTAGGAGAATTATATTTCATGTTAGTAAAACTGAATAGATTTGGTACTTTTCTGGCAGCCTGCATAATAATTATTTTCTTTGCGTCTGCAGCGAATGCTGATCTCCATGGCACTGGTGGATCCTATCAGCTGGACATTGCCACGTCACCTGCGGTTGTTCCAGTCTCTTCACTCACTATTAATGTGCTGCTCAGAACGAGCGCGGGATCGCCCGTGTCTGGCGCAGACATCAAAAATCTTACACAGATGCCGGGAATGCCCATGGGTGAGATAGATGAGACTGCCACTCCTTTAGCAGGCCAGCCTGGAGTGTACACGGTGCCAGCCAAGCTGGTGATGGCTGGCAGCTATAACTCCACTTTTCACATCAATGGAAGTGAAGGAAGAGCTACCATTGTAATTCCTATTAGCACAGGAGATAACACCGGCACACTTCCTGTCACAGTTCATATCAATACTCCACAACCAAGAGTAACATCTCTGCACACGAACAGACAGGTCCTTCTAACAGCAGCAGCATTAATGGTTGTGATACTTCTGGCTGTGTATGCACAGGTTACTGCCAGAAAATCTGGCTCTACAAATGGCCCAAAAGTTGTTCGAACAATCATAGGAATTCTCATTTTGCTCGGAGCGTATATGGGTTCCCGATATGTGGTCGCAAAGTATACAAAACCCGGTCATATGTCGGTGATTGAAGCCCAGGACATGGATATGTCTGCGATGAAGCCTCCTGTGGGCGCCTTGCCTGTAGCTTCTTTAATGATACAGCCTGCCAGCTTAACGTCCAGTGAAAGGGTACCTGCACAGGCTGTTCCTTTCACTGATGAGACCATCTCAGCAAGAGTACCCGGAACGCTCATTTCCCTTCCAGTTTACCCGGGCGATACTGTTGTACC
>JAJZFJ010000309.1 GCA_021805395.1 bacterium | reverse complement strand
AATGGAAGAGGGTCTTCGCTTTGCAGTTCGAGAGGGTGGACACACAGTGGGTGCAGGCGTTGTAACCAAAATCTTCGAATAGATGATAGGAGTGAGCAGTTTAATCGCTGCTCACTCATTCAACCATAAGAATAACTACAGAGTGCTCTAAGCATAGAGCCCGGAACGGGAAACAATTATGGCGGGAAAAGAACAGAGAGTTATTGTTGTTATGGCATGCACCGAATGCCGTTCACGTAACTACACTACTTCTAAAAATCGTATAAAACATACCGCACGACTCGAGCTGAACAAATATTGTCCTCGCCCTGCATGTCGTACGTACAGACTTCATCGAGAAGCTAAGTAACACTACTATAGTTTTTCTTTATCTGGGGGTATAGCTCAGTTGGCAGAGCAGCGGTCTCCAAAACCGCAGGTCGGGAGTTCGAGCCTTCCTGCCCCCGCCATTATATAAGCATTATTAAAGAGTAAAATCTCTGAATTAAAGCTTCAAACGTTTGATGGATAGTTGAGGACAAATATGACGGTGAATAAATCCGTTAAACAAATTACTGGACCTGATGGAGTAGTTGAAGGTAAGTCAAACTATTTCATGAGAGTTTATCAAGAACTCAAGAAGGTTACATGGCCTATACCCAGCGAAGTTAAGAGGCTAACCAGTGTAGTTATTGGCATTATCGTTGCATGTGGCATCTACATGTGGGTAGTCAGCACTGCAATTTCCTGGATATTACAACGCTTTACTGGCAAGTAGATATAGTAATTTTATACGTCTCATTTAATTGAGCCATCCGATCACTGTTTGCTAACGCTGGTTATAAGATAGAGATCTTAAACCACACTATGATTGAGGGAGCATATGCCTCGCAACTGGTACGCGATTCACACATTTGCCGGTCACGAGAATAAAGTGGCAGACAACATTATTCGACGCGCAGAAAACATGAATCTGCGCGAACGTGTCGTCAGGATTCTGGTTCCCACCGAGATGGAGACCCGCACCCGCAATGGTAAGAAAATTGAAGTTCCACGTAAGCTTTACCCTGGCTATGTGCTTATTCAGATAGACATGAACGATGCAGTATGGCATCTCGTAAAGTCTACTACAGGAGTGACAGGTTTCATACCATCTGGAACGGTAAGACCTGTACCACTGCTGCCTCATGAAGTGAGGGACATACTTGAAGCTAGCAGAGGGAAAGCCGCAGTTCCTGTTGCGAAATTTGATAAGGGAGAAGTGGTTCGCGTCATTTCCGGACCATTCAGTGAATTCACTGGAAAAGTTGAGGAAGTTACTCCTGAAAAAGAGAAATTGAAAGTCCTCATCTCAATCTTCGGAAGAGATACACCTGTGGAGCTAGACTTCCAGCAGGTTGAAAAGATCATTTAGAATATATCTCTTACTGCTCACAATGATGGTAGAAAGAGACACCAAATTAAAGAGGAGACTGAGAGGGTGAATCTTGAGCACAACAATGTGACTCATTCGCTCTGTTAGAATATACTATGGCAAAAAAAATTACTGCGGTCGTCAAACTTCAACTCAATGCTGGCAAAGCTACACCAGCTCCTCCTGTAGGTTCAACATTAGGACCTTACGGTATCAACCTGATGGAGTTTGTGAAGGGTTACAACGAAAAAACTGGTGCACAGGTTGGTACGGTTATTCCTGTAGAAATTACTATCTACCAGGATAGATCGTTCACATTCATCACCAAAACTCCGCCAGTAAGTGACCTTCTCAAAAAAGCCGCTGGAGTAGATAAAGGTTCATCCAGACCAAGCATGGAGACAAAAGGTTCTGTTACAAGAGATCAGCTGAAAGCAATTGCCGAGACAAAGATGGCTGACCTTAATGCCAACGATATAGAATCAGCAATTCGTATCATAATGGGCACTGCACGCTCTATGGGGATTTCGGTGCAGTCCTGACAAGTTTGAAATGAGCGTATTATGATAGTAACTCCAATTGCCTTTACCATTCTCATTCTCTTTGTGCTTGGTATTGGCTGGTTAACAATAAGAGAGAGGGTTTCCAAACTTGACCCTAATCTTATGTTTCACCTCGGTGCTGTCCAAAGAGATCTCAGGCGAGCCAAATTCTATCATCGCACTATATGGATTGGACTTGCTTCAGACGCAGTCTCAGTACTCGTTCTGAATTTCATTGCAACGCTTCCATCTCACACTGGACAAGCTTACAACATTATTCTCGGCCTCAGCTATGGCTTAGGCTTATGGGGTGTCTTCATAATAGGCATGGTTTGGATGCAGATTGGAAAACGTACACTTGACATCGATCGACCTAAAGACGATTACAAGTTACAAAAAGTGAGAGAAAAAAACGACTCGGAAGAGTGTAGGTAGTTCTATCGCACTCATGTCCTGTGGGAGAGGAAAAATCCTCACATGACCACAGAAAGGAATTGCAAATGTCTGATACAGAAGTAGTAGTTTCTCCAGAGACCACTTCAGAAGAGAAACATGGGTTATCCACTGCGGCTCGCCGTAAGGCACGTGTGAACAGAACAAAACACAGCAAAAGATACCTCGCGCTTGTAAAAGGCGTCGACCCTGACCTACTGGTTGATCCAGTGGAGGCGCTTAATAGTGTTAAAGAGAAATCCAGTGCGAAATTTGATGAGACAATTGAAATTGCTGTGAACCTGGGCGTAGACCCCCGTCATGGTGACCAGATGGTCCGTGGCGCTACAAACCTCCCACACGGCACCGGCAAATCACGTGTAGTATGGGTCTTTGCCAGAGGTGCTCAGGCGGAAGCAGCCCTAGCTGCCGGAGCTGATGTAGTTGGTGCCGAAGACCTTGTGGAGCGCATTCAGAAAGAGGGTGGCGCATCGTGCGACATCACAGTTGCTACCCCCGATATGATGCCTCTGGTTGGTAGAGTTGGTCAGGTACTTAAGCAGAAGATGCCAAATCCTAAAGCAGGGACTGTCTCCCCTAACATTGCACAGGTAGTTCAGGACATCAAGAAGGCAACCAGACTTGAATACCGTGTGGATAAAAACGGTATCGTACATGCTCCCGTGGGTAAGGCTAGCTACACAACAGAGTATCTTATGGCAAACCTGCTCGCATTGGTGAATGCCCTAGTGAAGACAAAGCCAGCGGCATCCAAAGGTAAATACCTCCGTAAGGTAACCCTGTCTTCCACGATGGGTCCCGGCGTCAAGGTAGATATCGTAGCTCTACAAAAACTTCTCGAGAAGGTATAACGCCTCTACTTGGATATATTTAAAGAGGTGACTGTCATTTTCGACAGTCACCTCTTTTATTTAGCAAGGTTTTATTGTGATTCATACCTTCTATTCTGCAACTGAATCATAGGTGATATTTTAGACTTTCGAGAACCTCTTAATGCATTGTCTCTCATCTGTGAACCACTCCAGAATCAAATCAAATCTTACCACTATATCCATATCATGGTGAGTATTCTTCCTTGAATTATATCTTTATGCCTCGCCGCTATCTTCTTGGAGTGGATGAGGTTGACATTTTAGTATGTTCACTGTAATGCTTAGAATTCAGGTTGGACGAATTCGAAGGAACATTCCAAAAGTGATCGGATTTTTCCCGTAGAAACTGTTTAAAGTACCAGGGAAATGATACAGTCCAACATAGAATCCTAACCCATAATCAATCTGGTGACTACTGTAGAAGTTATGTGTGTCCCCCAAAAGAAGTTTATCAACGGTATAGTTGCCTGCAGGTACATTCACCAGATCGTTGGTTTTATCTACACTTTCCAGACGCATGAAAAGAGCATCTCTCCTATGGTTGTAAGTGGACTCCAGTAACCATCCATTTGAGCGGGGTAATCCATGAAAGATATTTTGCCCGAAATACGCCATTGCGGATAAATTATCACCATTAGAGTATTGATGACTATAGGCCGCACTTAATGTAAAACGGTGTTGATTGACATCAGAGTTGATGTAACCATACGAGGCACTATATGAGCAGTCACTATTCGGGTTATAGCTAAGCCGCATAGAAGCCGAGTTAAATTCAATTGCTCCAATGGTATACAGCTGAAGTGGGTCGTGCCCATTGAAGAAAGACCCTTCCAACTTCAGTTTATTCTTATAGACAATTCCAGCAGTTGCAACTCCAAAGCTTATGTGACTGCCATCGAACCAGTCATGACTTATTGGGGCTTCAGGTATTTCGGATCCACTGGGTCTATGCATAAACATATCTCCACCAAGAGCTGGTTCCCCAACAGGCCCTCCATAAATGTAACCAGACCAATTCATCGTGAGAGAGTGACTATAGCTTAATGCAAGTTCAGATATTAAATTATGTGGATCCTTCTGATCGGCTATTGGGACGCCATTCACTTCAGTTCCTGTTTGAAACAGATTTGGGACCCCATATCTTCCATTGATAATGGCATCAAGAGAAGTCATAAAGTGCAGACCCAAGATTCCTCCACCGAGCTTCTCATTGCCCATCAACATCAGCATAGAGTTGGTGAATAGCCCTTTATTGCCACGTTTACCACCATCATTGACGTATCCTGCCTGGATTGTACCCATGAGGTCAAAATTAAATCCCCCAAGCGGAGATAGTATTTTGCTGAACATTGGTGAAGAATCTGGCTGCCAGGAAGTCCCCGACCCTTCCCGGTTCGCCTTCCAGTCTCCAAAGTCAGCTCTCATGTTCATACCTGCCTTACCGTCCATCCCCTTCATACCTGCCTTACCGTCCATCCCCTTCATACCTGCCTTGCCGTCCATTCCCTTCATACCTGCCTTACCATTCATTCCCTTCATTCCTGCATTGCCACTCATTCCCTTCATGCCTGCATTGCCACTCATTCCCTTCATGCCTGCCATATATTGCGTGCTCTGAAAACTTCCCAGACATTGCAATTTGAGAAGTCCCACAGTACTGTTTTTTACATTTACACCTTTTTGCCAGATCAAATCCTGGTGAGTGCTTCTGTATAAATTATTTGTAATATCTGGAGTGATAGTAAATGAAACAAAAACGTTTTTTTTATCACGTGACTGTATAATCAAGAAAATTTTGCATTTGCCTGCGGCGAGAGATGTTAAATGCAACTTATAATACCCTGAGTCTTTTCCATAGATTACCGGGTAAATTGTTAGGGATTCATATTTGACATGTGGTACCGAAAAATAAGCAGTTACAGTTAGCTTTGTTAGAGGTTTTAATGCATATGAATTAGATATATAGAAGAGGAGGGTGGATTTATTTCCTAAAAACTGTTGATCGACATGTGGAATTACCACAGCTACATAATGAACTGAAGTGGTTCGCACTTCTCCATGAGCAGTCCCAACCATTCCCAAGAATGTAAGCATAAACCAACAGGGTAGAAAGTCATTAATCACTCAATACTCCTAAATGTCAAAGTTTCCCTCATTCAGTTAAGAGTAGATTCGAGAGCTAGAGGGAATATCTCTTAGCCACATTTTATTGCAAAAGGTTTGAATTGGAAAAGTTTATACACAAGCATCATGCAAAAAAAGGATGATGGCAAACTGCGCACTACCACCTGACTAAACTTTAAGCATGTCTACTTCAGAGTAATCCTGCTTTCATCACTAACAAAACGTCAGGAAGTGGATGTATAGTTCCGCAAGGCAGCTAACATGAACAATACTCACATTCAGATGGTATTTTTTAGATACTTTTAGCCAGAATATGTGGATTATGCGAGGAGTACATTTTACTGTTAGCATGAACTGTCACTGAGATCGAGGATAGATTTTGCCGCAGTAACCTTGGGGTGTATATGCTATGCCCAGAGACGAACATACCAATATATAGGCAGATGCGATCATCCCGTCATGACTATTTCAAAGGAGCTATATTCTATTTTGGAGAGCGAAGAGTTGTTTGTATCTGTTGACAACGATTCATTATTCAGTTTTTCATCTGCACTGGTAACACCTCTATTCCTCGTACCTCTGGCTGATCTGCTTTTCCAGGTATGAATTTTATCACGATATCTCCTTTAGCATTGGGCTTTATATCGGAAAACTCCCTCACAACAGCAATTCCCTTTCCTCCTGCAGCTTCAAAGATATCGAAATTTGATAGAACAGTTTTTCCATTTATCTTCACATTAAAAACACGCTTGCCAGGTTGATCCCATGTAGTTTCAGCAAAATGGAGTCTCACAAGATAAGAATCACCACTATGCTCCGGGATAGAATAAGTGAAACTACCCCAACGTTCAGATTGATACACATATTCAGGGGCAGAATGTTTTGTATCTGTATTCACCAGGGTACCTATACTATCCACTCCTCCGCCCTGATAATCTCGATCGCCAACGAAAGATTTAGAACCTATTTTATGTCCAAATGTGAAATAGCCGTTCCTGCCGCTTCGGGTGGATCCACAATTTATCCGTATTGAACCAGACCACATTAAAGGCTTTTTAGTGTAAGCTTCGACAGGTGTATCCAGGACAAATGCCTCTTTATTGGTTTCAATTCCATCAGCCTGTTTAACAGACACATTCCATCCATCCACCACAACAAGAGGGTTATGTCCATGCAAATCACTCCTCGGGGCCTCAATAGTAACAGTCTTTTGCTCACCAGGGACAATTGAGATGTAGTTACTGCTATAGTATACAGGGAGTACTCTGTGGCCAGTGGTCCCCTCTCTTAACTGGAGGTGTGTCATGAGGGCAACTGTATGCGATGGGTTTATTAAAACCACTCGTACAAAACAGTTGCTTCTCACATAGTGGTGAATCACATGGGCTGTGAGCACGGCAGTGGGAAGCTTGTTAAGATCCTGATAGTTTTCTGGAGCTGCGGGAATTCTATGCCAGTAAAAGTTAGTTGAGATTTCATGCCCCTGTGCATCCAGGAGTGTCAGTTGCACAAAGTTAACTTCTGAAAGCGTGTCAGGAAATGATATAGCACCAATGTCTGTAGCACAGCTCTGCTCGATATTCACAGGATATGTGTGGTGGTATGCCAGGGAGCTGTTAAGATTATAGACATTCACGAGTGCCTTAAGCCCATTTAGTGGCCATGGCTTGTTGTTTATCACAACAATATGCCCGTCTGTTTGATTCATCATAATATGGACCGGCTCACAAGCCTTCCGCACTGCGAAAAGGGAAGAATTTGGCTCCAGATCATGACTATACAACTGCCACACGAAAGATGGCTGAGCCGGATTACTCATCCATGTGATTATCCCTGTCACTGGATGGAACAGCTGCACCTCCCGGCCCTCATACATTGCACGAAATGCCTCATAGTTCATGAGTTGCGCTTTACGGGCGAAATCTGCAAGACTGGAAATTGGACCGTAACGCTGAGCCATTACTTTAGGATACCAGTCTCCCCCCTGGGCACCTGCACAAAAGTCGTGTTCCGCCCAATCGTTATTTATGGTGCCCCAGTCTTTAGAAGGCATCATGGCATGAATTGCCTCAAGAGTTGGAACCGAAACAGAGCCAATCTCTGTCTTGAATGGGGCATCAACGCGATAAAAGTTATCAGGAGTCTGCCAGCAGTATGGGCCGCCCGAGCTTACACCATGGCCTGATGTCGAAGATGGTTGATAGAGGCGCGTGGGGTCCCATTTAGATAATAGAGCCTGGATCCCCTTACCAATTACCGGTGGTGGGTCGCCTTCGTTACGTGCACACCAGATGGCAATACATGGATGGCTTCTAAATCTGAGTATCTTGCCTCTCACATTAGAAAGGTAAAGTCTGTCATTTAACGGATTGGGACCATCTGCTGGATTGGGTTGAAAAAACTCGTCCCATACCAAAATGCCGTACTTGTCACACAAATCGTAGAATTCCTGACTGGTACTTTGTCCAACCCAGTTGCGAATTAAGGTGAAGTTGGCTTCCTGGTGCATGCGAATCTGTGCATTCATGCGGGCATGAGAAATCCGTTTCATAGCCTCATCCATGCCCCAGTCACCTCCTTTCACCAGGATCGGTACTCCATTGACAGAGAGCGTGAGGTTATTGGAACCTGAAACGAAATATGTTATGGTTCTTATACCAAACTGCGTATCAGTAGTATCGGAAACTCCATTTGCAGTAATAAATTTAAGATGCAGATGGTAGAGGTACTGCTTGCCATAACCATTTGGCCACCAGAGATGAGGATGTAGTACATGCAAAGCTGGCGTGTTTTCAGATGTCAGATTCACAGTCGTACTCTGTCTTGGAGCAATCACTGCGTAGTATCTAAAGCTGCTTGTTCCAAACGTACCAACAAGCACACCTCTCTGAGCTACAGCAGAGGAGTTTCGCAATATTGCCTGAACAGTGAGAGAAGCACTACTGGTTTTTGACAGTGGTAACGTCGTAACTACATCTGGGTAATGGATTGTGACCGGTCCTGTGAATTTAAGACTTACCCCCTGCCACAAACCAATATCTCTATCCCTGATTGTTGGAATCCAGTCCCACCCAATTGAACAGAGGAACGTAGGACCGTCTTCAGCAAGAACTCCCCCATTGTATCCAGTACCAGCAGCCTGCGTCTTTTGATGTGACTTGCCAGGATTGGGTGGGGGTAGTATATGTACGGCAAGTACATTAGCCGTGTGATGGGCTATGAGTGGAGTGATATTGAATAACCCTCGCACAAATGCCCCACGAATATTACCAACCCGTTTACCATTTAACCAGACATTTGCAACATAATTGATTCCATTGAATCTTAACCAAACCTGTTTTCCAGCCTCATCCTTAGGAACCCTGAACGTTCGCCTGTACCAGTAGGACGTTTTGCACAAATCATCAGAAATTTTTAAATTATTCATGCCATAGAGTGGCTCAGGATAAATTCCATCGTTCACCAGGCTGGTTAGAACAGTACCAGGAACTTTTGCTTTGTGCCAGAACTTTGGATGATAGTTGGGCATGGATATTGTGCTGCCAGAATAATTCACTTTAACTACGTCCTGAAGCACCCAGTTGCTGTTCAGCGATAATGAAGCTGCCTTCGCAAACATGCATGTATATACTAAAAGCAAAGTTGCCAGGGTTGTTCTAATTTTCAATTTGTATTTATGTCCTGATTTGAAATTTTTTGTAGGAAATTTATACTTTCCGTAAGAGGAGATGGAATGATTAGTTTGACAAGCATGATGTCAATATTCTACTGGAAAATCATGTGAAATAAATGCTGAGACAAATAATTCATGAAAATATCTAAATGATGTTACTTAAGCGGTTCATATATAAAGTATAATCTGAATAATTAGTTGTCGAATCACCAGACATGTATCGTGTCTTGAATCTCAAAAGCATGGTGTACAACTCCACATCCACCTTGGCATCGCCGGAATCTTCGATTTTGCAACCAGGTGTAACACATGTCAATTCAGACTGTCTAATTCTCCGTTCAAATCCCATAATCTCTCATGAAAGAGTAACTTATGCCAAAATTGAGAAGTCTGACCCTCTTTTTCCTTTGTTCGATATTATCCCACAGCTCATCCGCCAGCTCAAAGACTGATGCTTTCATCATAGGTGATGTACGTGTGGAAGTGCTGTCATCAACACTTGTTAGACTCGAAGTGAAAGGTCCTCAAGGTTTTGTAAACATACCCACCTTCCAGATTGTGAACCGTAACTGGGCGGGAACAAAAGCATATGAGACACAAACTGGCAGTGATGTGTTAATTCATACCAAAAACTGGACTGTCGATGTACCAAAAGCTGCACAGGGATTATCCGGTATTTCTATCTCCTCATCTACCGGAACTCTGTTGTGGTCTTACACCACTCTTCCATCCAACCACGTGTCTCTACCTGATATAGAAAGTGACAACAAAGCCTGGGCAATTGCAGATACACCGCGTATGATCGCTCCAAAGTGGGGTTATGATGTAGCACCACCTGGAAGCCCGTATCCAAGTACAGATGGATGGGATTTGGACAACGACTCACCAGACATGTATGTCTTCCTTACGAATGGCAATACACGCCTACTTCGTTCAGAATTCAACAGGTTAACGGGTCGGACAGGCATGGTCCCACTCCACGCACTGGGTGCATGGGATAGCAGATACCATGAGTACACGGAACAGACCGCTATTCTGCAGATTAAAAACTATCGAAGTCATCATTTTCCACTCGATAATCTTGTAGTTGACACGAACTGGCGAATCGGTGGAAGCACTGGATACGATGCAAATCCGAATGATTTTCCAGACCTAAAACGGTTCTTCAGAGAGGCACACGCCAACCATGTCTTTGTGATGTTCAACGATCATCCTGTTTCCGTTGGACCAGCACTCTCTCCACCTGAAGTTGCATTACGCAATGCCGGTACCCGTAAAATATTAAGTGATGGACTGGACGTATGGTGGTTTGACAGAAACTGGATGTACTCGCTGGCTGCACCTCCCGGATTTGGCAAGACTAGCTGGGGAACATATATCTACAGCTGGATCATGAGCGATTTCTACCCAAAGAGACGCATGTTAACGATGTCGAATGTAGATGGTCTTCAGCCTGAGCTAGTAACTCACAGATATCCAATACAGTGGACCGGAGATATCATCACTGGTTCAGCTTCT
>JAJZFJ010000118.1 GCA_021805395.1 bacterium | reverse complement strand
TCCGATGCATAGGTATAAGGATCGTGCGGTATCGCATGATGATCCTCCTCCCAGCTGCCGTACACCTCGTTTCCAATCTCCCAGTATTTGAACCCATAGCCTTTGGTTATGTTAGAGTATTTCACCCAGTCAGCCGCTTCTTTAGCAGTACCAGAACCATAATTCACAGTAATCATAGCCTGTGCACCAATGCTTTTGGCAACGTGCGCAAACTGGTCAAAATCGGTAGCCCATGTATAAGTGTTCTGATCCTGTCTGTTGGTCTGCCAGTTGTAGCCATCAGAAGCGGAGCCACCAGGGAAACGCAGGATGCCGATTCCCATCTCCTTCAAATGTCTTATTGTCCATGGTGTATCCAGATTGCTATCCCACACGGCAGTGTTTATACCGAACATTCTGGGATTAACAACTCTTATGGTTTTCTGCACATCTACAACGATAGAAGCTGAACTGGATGGTGCTGTGCCAGAAGTCTGATCTGTGGTATTTTGGATGGTAACACTATCAACATGCTGCATAGCAGTTAATGGCAGTGTTCCTGAACAAAGAAGTGATAGGGTGAGAACCGGGGTGAGAAGTGAGCGCATTATTACCTCCTCCTACAATGGAGTGTGCAGCAATGGAATATTTCCTATGCCGAAGGAGGGATTCGAACCCACACGAGGTTGCCCTCGGCGGTTTTTGAGACCGCTGCGTCTGCCATTCCGCCACTTCGGCATTAATGCACTCTATTATAGCATGAGTCATGTTTGGTTCACAAATCATTTCACCGTAGCCATTGTGAATTCAATTTATTGGATATGACAAACACTTTCATTGAATGCAGGCAAAAACAGAAAAATATATGGCTCTTAGCAAATGATATTGATGTTTAAAGAGTATAGGGGTTATAGTTGATTTCACCGGATGCAGTCCTCGTTCCGACTTTCAATTTTTTCACTCCATATATATCTATGTTATTCCTCCAAAAGGCATGCATAAATATCTCAACATGATGGGATTGATAAGCCATGCCACTCGAGACCTACTCGCAAGACATTGTGGATACCGTGCGGGAACCACTTTTACTCCTGGACTCTGCGCTGCGTGTTCACTCTGCAAACCGTGCGTTCTACCAGACTTTCAAGGTTTCCCCAGCCGAAACAGAGCATCATCTAATTTATGAACTGGGTAATGGTCAATGGGATATCCCCGACCTGAGAAGACTTCTGGAAGATGTCGTTCCAAAGAGCGCTGTATTCAACGACTTCGAGCTTGCTCACACATTCCCTTCCATTGGGCGAAGGGTAATGCTGCTGAATGCGCGAAAGCTGAAAGCTGGCAACCATGGAGAGCTTCTGGTGCTCGCCATGGAAGATGTAACCGAAAGACGACGTGCGGAAGAAGAGGTTGCCAGGGCTGCAGCAGACCTGAAAGCGATCGAGACCTTTTCACAAAATATCGTCGACACTGTGCGTGAGCCACTCCTCATGCTGGATACCACCCTTAGAGTGCATTCAGCTAACCTGGCGTTCTATCAAACGTTCAAGGTCACCTCACAGGAAACTGAAAACCATCTCATCTATGAGCTGGGCAATGGTCAGTGGGACATCCCCGATCTGAGAAGACTGCTGGAGGATGTGGTCCCTAAAAGCTCAGTCTTTAATGACTTTGAACTGGAGCACAGTTTCCCGGATATCGGCAGGCGTGTGATGCTGCTGAATGCACGTACGCTTAAAGCCGGCAACCATGATGAGCTTCTGGTGCTAGCCATGGAGGATATCACGGAGCGCAGGCGTGCTGAGGAAAAGGTGGCAAAAGCAGCAGCCGACCTGAAGGCTATTGAGACCTACTCGCAGGATATTGTGGATACTGTGCGGGAACCTCTGTTGCTGCTGGATACCGCATTAAGAGTACATGCGGCAAATCGCGCCTTCTATCAGACATTCAAGGTGACGCCGCGGGAAACAGAGTTTCATCTAATCTATGAGCTGGGCAATGGTCAATGGGATATCCCTGACCTTAGAAGGCTGCTGGAAGACGTCGTTCCAAAGAGCGCTGTATTCAACGACTTCGAGCTTGCTCACACATTCCCATCAATCGGGCGAAGGGTAATGCTGCTGAATGCGCGAAAGCTGAAAGCTGGCAACCATGGAGAGCTTCTCGTGCTTGCCATGGAAGATGTAACCGAAAGGCGACGAGCGGAAGAAGAGGTTGCCAGGGCTGCAGCAGATCTCAAAGCCATCGAGACTTTTTCACAAAATATCGTCGACACAGTGCGAGAGCCACTTCTCATGCTGGATACTACCCTGCGTATTCACTCTGCTAACCGGGCGTTCTACCAAACATTTCAGGTATCTGCGGAGGAGACCGAGCACCACTTAATCTACGAGCTGGGTAACGGACAGTGGGATATTCCCGATCTTAGAAGGCTGTTGGAGGATGTGGTACCGAAAAGCTCGGTGTTTAACGATTTTGAACTTTCGCACACATTCCCGGTGATCGGTCTGAGGGTTATGCTGCTGAATGCCAGAAAACTGAAATCGGGCAATCATGGAGAACTCCTGGTCCTGGCTATGGAGGATGTGACCGAAAGAAGGCATGCGGAAGAGGATGTTGCACAGGCAAAAGAGGCTGCCGAGGCTGCCAACCGCACAAAAAGTCTATTCCTTGCTAACATGAGCCATGAATTAAGAACCCCGCTAAATGCAATACTTGGCTATTCAGAAATGCTTCAGGAGGAGGCAGAGGATAAGGGAGTTCAGGAGTTTCTGCCAGATCTGGAGAAAATACATGTGGCAGGCAAGCATCTGCTGCTCCTCATAAACGACATCCTGGATCTCTCGAAAATTGAAGCCGGCAAGATGGAGCTGTACCTGGAGACGTTCAGTATTCATGAACTAATTCAGGAAGTGGTTGAGACCATTCGCCCCCTGGTATCTGCAAATGCTAATACGCTGAATGTAGAATGTGCGCCCGATTTGGGAAATATGTATTCGGATATGACCAAGATACGACAATGCCTCTTCAACTTGCTATCCAATGCCGCTAAGTTTACCAAAGCTGGTGCAATCACCCTTCATGTCTCCTCTCAAGTCATGGATGAACGCCAGTGGATATGGTTCCGTGTGGCTGATAATGGAATTGGAATGACCGAAGAGCAGATATTAAGGCTGTTTCAAACGTTTAGTCAGGCAGATACTTCCACCACACGCAAATTTGGAGGGTCAGGTCTGGGATTGGCTCTCACACGCCGGTTCTGTCAGTTGATGGGCGGAGATGTAACTGTAAACAGTGTATCAGGAGTAAGCAGTACTTTCACTATCAAGGTGCCAGCATCACTCGAAAAGCTCGAAGAGGTGCCACCAGCAGATACCACGTTAACCTCTACCACGGCAGACATATCTCAAAGGGTAAACGAGGAGTTTCTGCCATCCCTGCAGGTTGGCAACACGGTTTTGGTGATTGATGATGACTTAATTCAGTGCGACCTGATGTGCAGGTATCTCACCAAAGAGGGCTTTGTGGTGCATACAGCGTCGAATGGACATGACGGGTTACGCATGGCCAGAGAGCTAATGCCCATGGCGATCACTCTGGATGTGATGATGCCAGGAATGGATGGCTGGACCCTGCTAACCATGCTGAAATCCGATCCCGAACTTTGCAGGATCCCAATCATAATGCTCACAATGGTGGATGACAAGAAAAGAGGTTTTGAACTGGGCGCATCCAACTACATCACAAAACCTACAGATCAAAACCGCCTCGCCAAAATCCTCAGAAAATACAGATGTCCTCATCCTCCATGTCCAGTTCTTCTAATTGAAGATGATAGAACCACAAGGCAGATGATGCGCACAATGCTTGAGAAGGCTGGCTGGGCTGTGAGTGAGGCAGAGAATGGAAGAGTTGCCCTGGAGCGTGTAGCACAAAATCGCCCAAGCCTCATTCTGCTCGATCTGATGATGCCGGTTATGGATGGTTTCGAGTTCTCTGCAGAGCTTCGAAAACATCCAGAATGGCACTCTATCCCTGTAGTTGTTCTCACAGCTAAAGACCTCACAAAAGAAGAGATGCTGCAGCTGAATGGCGGAGTGCATTCCATTATCCACAAAGACGGACAGACACGAGAAGCCCTTATGAATCAGGTACGAGATATGCTTTCTCTCTGGAAAGTAGAGCGTAATCACATGGAAACCGACACAACTGCAATCACACATCAAAGCAAAGAGACGAATAGCCATGTTTAAAATACTTCTGGTTGAAGATAACGAGATGAATCGGGATATGCTATCTCGAAGGCTTCTAAGAAGAGGATATGAGGTTATAATTGCACTGGATGGAGAGAGTGGCCTGTTACTTGCAGAAAGTGAGAATCCTGATCTTATACTAATGGACATGAGCCTGCCAATCCTGGATGGTTGGGAGGCAACACGACGATTGAAGGCTGCAGATGCAACATACAAAATTCCTGTAATTGCACTCACAGCTCATGCCATGCTGAGTGACCGTGACAAGGCACTGGCTGCTGGGTGTGATGATTACGACACAAAGCCCATTGAGCTTCCCCGCCTGCTGGGAAAAATACAACGACTGCTTGGCCATGTTGAAGAAGGAGGGACATCGTTGTGAATCACTCCAAAGCAACAGAGGAAGATGGTTCAAGCATGCTCTCTGCAGAGCTTGTACACGATCTCCTAACACCGCTAAATCAGATAATAGGCTATGCAGAACTGCTGGTTGAACAGGCTCAGGACGAAGGACAGCCGGGCTTTGTGCCAGACCTTGAGAAAATACAGAATGCTGGACAAAATCTACTCAAAATTATTAATTCCAGCGGAAAATTCAAGAGTATCGCACAGAGTAATGAAACCCGGCAGTACCAGAACAGCAACGTCGCCAAATCTGTACATACACCCATCAAGTCGAATATCCCGGATAACACTCTAATCTCAATTCTGGTTGTGGATGACAATGACATGAACCGGGATATTCTGTTGCGAAGACTAACGCATGATGGATATAGAGTAAAGACCTCTGATAGTGGGGCATCCGCGTTGGCAAGCGTAAGAGAAGAACAGTTTGACCTTATACTGCTTGATATTATGATGCCCGAGATGGATGGGTACACAGTGCTGCAGATGCTTAAGGCGGAGGAACAGACCGTTCATATCCCTGTCATTATGGTATCAGCACTCACAGAAACCGAGAGCGTTGTAAGGTGCATTGAGATGGGTGCAGATGACTATCTGTATAAACCCATCGAGCCAACGCTTTTAAGGGCAAGGGTTGGCCTGAGTTTGGATAGAAAGTTTGCTAGAGACAGGGAGATAGAGCACTACAATCAGCTGCAGCACCATTACAAACAGCTTCAGGAGTTCGAGAATATGCAGGAAGATCTCAAAAACATGATCGTCCATGATCTGCGAACACCTCTCACTTCCCTTATCACAGGAATGAGGACCCTGCAGCAGATGGGAGATCTCGACAGTCTGCAGCTGGAGATGGTGGATATCTCTGTATCAGGTGGTGAGACACTATTAGGAATGATCAATGATCTGCTGGATGTAGAAAAAATGGAAAGCGGCTCCATCAGTCTCGATTATTCAGAACTGGACGCCCAACAACTTGTGGCGTCTGCCACTTTGCAGGTTGGATCTCTTTTGCAGAATGAAAATCTTACCATCGTTACTCAAATTGCGCCCTCCCTTCCTCTGTTCCCCGGGGATGAATCCAAATTACGAAGGGTGCTTGTGAACCTCCTTGGTAATGCAATTAAATTCACGCCCGCAGGAGGGACATTAACTTTAGAAGCTAAGCTTGAATCTTCCATGCCCTTTATCCAGTTTTGCATCTCTGATACTGGCGAGGGAATACCACAGGAGGCGTTCGAACGCATTTTTGAAAAGTTTGGTCAGGTTGAATCCAGAAAAGCTGGCCGTAAGATGAGCACCGGTTTAGGGTTAACGTTCTGCAAGCTCGCAGTGGAAGCCCATGGGGGTCAAATCTCTGTCACCAGCCAGCAGGGTTCAGGCAGCAGTTTCTGTTTCACTATTCCACTCGCTCGAGCCGCATAGTTTCTGCATTCAATCACATAGCAACGCTGTGTCCACTTATTATCTAAACACACATGTGCGCTTGGGTAAAAGCTTGCCATGGTTGCTGCGTTGCTGCAAAATAATATACCCGTTGCAAACTATTGACCCTATTACCAGCTTGGAACCTTTTGCAGACCGCCAGCAAATTTGATCCATGCATAAGTACTGATAGCAGTTTTCAGCGGAGGACCACCGCCCCAGTTCGGATTGCCAGTCCACTCATTCGCCATAATAAACCCTCCTCGTCCTGGTGCCGTCATACGTGGATCGCTTAAAGTAGACAGCACACGACCATCCACAGTGAACTGTACCTTGCCAGGGCTATAGAGAAACCCATAGCGGTGCATGGACCGTGAAGGGTTGAATGGCAGATTGATGACGGCAGTATGCTGATCTTTTCCAGGTACGATGTCTATAGTAACGTGCACCTTACCTCGATCTGGTTGATGTATCCAGTCCTCATTGGTCAGGAATTCGAAGTCGATCTCCTTGGGTCCATAACTTGGAGACTGAATCCAGAAAAAGGAGTCGCACACGCCTGGCGTCGCAGATACCTGTAGGCGAGTCTCGTAGTAACCGTACCCGTATCCAGGCTTACCAGCAGCATCCGAGCCAGCTATTGACTGGATCTCTGCTGCACTGTAGGGCATGGATGACTGCTGACCGGGCACTTTTAACTGCAGAAAACCGCCCTTGTATTTTCCAAAACTGGCTGGCATAGCCACATTTTGCGGAGTGATAAGGTTTCCACCTGTACCTTTCCATGGACCATTTACCCTGAACAACCCATCCGGTGAGATGTTATGTGGCCAGGGGGTATCGAAGTGCTCATCAACTTGCAGCGCTTCAGTCATACGCTTTGTTGTCCTGATTGTGTTGGGTAAATTGTCTGCAGGACTTATAGGGTGATTTGCATCGCTCACGGCACTATGCTGGCTCGCTGCATGCAGTACCAGTTTGCAATGTGGATCGCTGCAGCAGGTATCTAGATGAGCTAGCTGCATGAATGATAGAGTGGTAAATCCTGCCAATGCTGCGATAGTTAGAAATGGTTTCATTACGATAACTCCTCATCGAGTTGTTGGAAGGTGTAGATGGTCACCTTTATGCCCGTTTCCTATTTGCAGATCTTGAAGAAGCTGTATTGTTAACCAGTCTGTAGACGCGCTGAACTGATTTCAACTATAAACATATTACCAGTACTCTCCTCAATCTGATGAGTGAGAAGGTTTTACTTCAATCACATCCACTGTATTTCTCAAATGCTTTGCACCTCCGTGTGATCAAAAGTGCTTTATTCTAACATCATGGAAACACAACAACTGGAATGTAATGTGTGATCATTTTTTAAGTGCTATGAACCAGATAAGTTTGGATTTCCTCTATAGTTATACAGGAGGGTTCAATGAATTTGAGCATTTCGGAACGAAAGTTAATACAGAAGGTACTGCATGGAGACAGGCAGGCTGCCGAGAAGCTGGTCCTTAATGCATACCCACGGGTGTACCGAATGCTTCTGCATTTAACTTCCCACAGAGAGAGTGCGGAGGATCTCACTCAACAGTCCTTCTCACTAGCCTGGAAGGCGCTGCCCGAGTTTCGTAATGATGCATCCTTTGTAAACTGGGTTCGCAGAATTGGGTACACAGAGTATCTCCACTGGCGAAAGCAGTCCGGTAGTCTTGTCCCACTTTCTGAATCAACTGCTATCTCTGTAAAAGATACCGTTGGAATGGAGCGAATTGTTTTAGAAAGTGCAATTGCGAAGCTTCCGGAAGAGCTTCGTGTTACATTTATTCTTGTAGCGATAGAACAACTATCTGTACATGAGGCTGCTCAGGCTCTAGAGATCCCTGAGGGCACTGTTAAATCCCGAATGTTTACTGCCCGGGCTAAACTGCGTGACCTTCTTCAGATTGAATATTCCGACAACTCTGAAAGTTCTAATTTACAGCTGGTAAATAAGGTGACTCCATGAATATCCGTAATTACTTTAATAAGAACAGGGCTAATGATATCCTTGCCATAGGGATTGCAAGTATGCAGGCAGATATGGCTGCCAGAAGCTCTATCGTTCGAGCCGTTGAGACATGTATGGCACTCTATCCAGCTCATGGAATACAATCGAGATTTCTCAGGAGAACCCGCGTACGGATTGGATGTCTTGCAGCTGTGATTGCAACAGTTATTGCACATGAGAAGTGGCAAAATGAGCCAATTTCAGGGCGATTTCCAATTACACAAGCTCCGGCGAATAGTCCTGTTCGTCTCTGGCTGATGGCAGATACCCAAATAAAAGTCACATCTGATATCGCCTCATGGTGGAAAAACACCATTTCCAACTCATCCCAATTCAGTTTAGTTCCCCAGACTGAAAAAAACGGTACACCTTCGCAAGCTCATAGCGCTGCCGGTTTCAATGAGAGTCTTAAACAGGCAACCGAGTTTGTGAAGGAAAACCATTCTTTCTATAGCACAATTACCGCCCTGTTAAGCAATAAATGGATTACACTTAAGCCCGGAATGGTTGTCACTCTTTCCCATAATGAAACACCATGGCTCATCAATAACGCTATGGGACTGGACTATATTAAGCACTGTAATCAGGTGGATACTGCCGAGGGGTCCAGCGTTGAGAAAAATAAGTGGTGGTTCAAAACCTCCAACTCATACAGAACACAGCTTACCCCCCAGGATATTGTAAATGGAGCATTACCAGTGATTGCAGATGCACTCCACATTCGTACATGGCAATCACAAGCTGTGAACCATACAGATCGTGCTGCAAATGACGCTGTAGAAGAGGTGAAGTTAGGAGTTGATGCAATTGATGTTGATGCTCCCAGTAACCACTCACATTTTGAAGCCTATATGATAGTTCTAACCGGATTAAATGATCTACAGGATATGGCAGGACATGTCAGCGTAAAACAGGCGTTGAAAACTGTGCAAAGTCTGGATGAATTGTCACGTTCCATTCCAGATATCAAACAGCTCATCAAAGATGACATCCGGTTTAATAGAGGTCGTCTTGTATTTTATCTTTCGCGAAACCCAATAACACTTCAAACGATAGCCGATGCAGTTAATCACCAGACTGATTATGAAACTGGCACACAAAAATCGCCCGATATATTGAATTACTTCGGTAATCTTGCAGGACAGTTAATTGCTCTGAACAAAAGCAGAATTTTACGTGATTACGACCGCCAATCTGAACAAGACTACAAGTTTCGTGCGAATTCAAATGGATTCTACTTTATTTCCAGCACAAATACTGGAAATGATGAAGAGGATTCTATTGCATGGAACGCTTTTATGCCCGGAACAGATATGTCAGTGAGCCCTCTCATAGAAAAATTATTAACCAAGATTGGAATGGTTAAAATTGAGTATGGTCTTCAGATATATTCCGCTGTCCATGGAAAGCTGCCCAGCTCACTATCTCAGTTAGTTCCAACTTATTTGGTCTCGCTCCCAACAAATTTGGAGATGCCATCAAATGAAAATCTTTCGAAATTTATTGTCCATAAGTCAATTATCTACAAACGCTATGGGAACAGCTATATACTCTATACATTGCCATCACAGCTGAAAATATCGAATTCAGGAGATATGGTAACTAGTCCTCAGATAACCTCACAGACACATCCTGACGGAACACCCTCGGCATCTTACTTACATTACAGAGGATATTCTGCTATTTCTGGAGCACCAAGGTGATAAGATTCCATCCACTTACAGTCATACAGAAAACTTTTTTTCGCAGGGAGACCGATGTATCAGTCCCACTCAATAGGCGAGATGCTGCATGCAAAGTTATAGACGCTGAGGCTCTGGCAGCACGTATTCTTTCCACCAAATCCATCAGTAATCCGGATATACTGCTAATAGTTCTCCGACCAGCAGTTATTGTGACTATCTTTGTCAGTATTCTTGCACTCTATCCTGAACCCGAAACAGGACTGCAGTACATTGCAGGCATGCTCCTCATCTTAATCCCCTTGTGTAACTGGCACATTGCAACTCGAAACCGCAAGGCGGCAGAGTTAGCATTGTTGACGTCAGATATACAGCATGATCAACTGAATGAACTTGTAGAGTTATCCAACTGGCCTAACAGCACAATCAGGCAGGTTGCTAACTACCATCTGATAAGGTTATTGCGAGATATAGCACCTGGAGAACATGATGATATCATCGATGCTAACCACCTTTCACTGCTGGTGAGACGGCTTACGTTTACTCAGTCGATCGTTAATGGCAGGCTTACATCCGAAATCCTGGAGATGTTTACCAGGACAAGGTATACACAGGCACTCCCTTCTGCCATCACTCTTTCGAGATATAGCCTGCGGCTGTCTGTCCGACGTGCGGCCAGGATATGTACAAACAGTTTAAGGGGATCATGGAGGTCCAATGTGCTCCAGAGCGATGTTAAAGATCCAGGTGAGTTACTTCCAGCAATGGAGGAGGTTGCACCCACACCGAAAGTGACGCA
>JAJZFJ010000007.1 GCA_021805395.1 bacterium | reverse complement strand
AAAAACTTAGCAATTCCCGGGACTGCCTCCTTCATGGCCGGAGAAATATTGCGTTCTGCAGTTTCAAAGTATTCAGTTATCTTGGCATCAAATGCACCTTGATCTAAAGGTAGATCATCCAGAGGAATTAAACTCGCGGCTTCTGGCGTCTCGATTTTTTCCGACGGCAATTCATCCGCCGGACGAGTCCATGGCTCCTTCAATCCCTCCATGGTAACAGGCACTTTGTCTTGCTCATTCAGTAATTCTTCTTCATAACTCCTTAACATAAAAAGTCGGTGCCCTGTATCTTCTCCACCTGGTTTCCAAACCTTGGTAGTATCTTCGCCGCCCATTTGAACAGCCTGAACAGCCTGCTCGGCAGGTGTCGCCTCAGTTACATTGGCAACTGAGACCGCCTGCTCTACAAGCTGCCCCTGGAGTTCGCCTGAACAACTTTGATCCTCACCCATTGTAGTACCTAACTTCGCATAAAATCCTTTTGAATCCATCTTCTGACCGTGATCTTCTCGCTGTGTACAATCAGGTGCCTGAACAGGTGGAAGAGGTACCGGCTGAGATCGTTTTTTCTTCTCCCTTCTCTTCTTCTTCTCCTGTTTCTTCCGTTGCCTAGTTACACGCGCAGCAGCCGGCGAATCAGAATCAGACGCAGAAACCATAGCTTCCTCAAAAGCTTTGACATAACTCTCTAGAGTAGAAGTAAGACCAAAAATCTCAAGGACACGCTGGAAAAGAGGAGAATATTGAAGCTCCGGCATAGTATCCATAGCAGCGCGCAGGACTCCAATAAATTCCTGCGGAAGATCCGTACCATAGAAAGTAGTGAAAATGTGTGCAAGCACCTGATATTCTCCTTCAGGATCGCTAAGATGTAGCGTGCCTACTAACTCCGAAAAAATATTGAAACGCTCCGTGGAATCAGCACACAAAAGACGCTCGTGCAAACGCGATAACCTGACAATAGATAACAAATATTGCTCAGTAGCATCAGGTAATGGACCATAACGTTGGCGAATCGCTGCCCGACGTTCTAGTTCTGGAGGAGCAATGTACAAAGGATATTCAAAATTCTTCCTACTGGGAAACGCTCGCGCTGAAGAAGGAAGAGAACTCGAAGGCTGACTGGCTTTAGTGTTTGTTGCAGAACGAGAACTGGTAACAGGGCGAGAACTGGTAACAGAATGGGCTCCTGATGAACCAGTTCTGGGTGAGCGAGATGGCGTGGGTGAACGTGACCTTGAGGATCCACCAGATCGCGACACAGGTTCCGAGGAGCTAACCTTCTCACGTTTTACCTTGTAGCCCAAAAGTCTTCCCCATTCCATAAAACCAGCACTATCTTCCAAATTACTATCGATGGTTAACTCTGCCATCCATGCATTCAAGTACTGTTGACGAGTCTTCTCAGCTTCCTCAAAAGTGTTGAGAATCTTGATGGTTTGTCGCATTCGATCACTGACTGAGCCACCTTCCACTACAAAAACCAAAAGTCTCGCCATCAGAGTTTTGCGTACCTGACTATCGGAACCAAGTAAAACAAAAACACTCGGATGACTTGCTGCTGGTGTCCCCTTCAGCTTCTTCCATCTGCGAAGCATTCCAGTTGGCATGTCTTTTTCAGTTGGAATTGCATCTGGTAATGGCCAATCCGTAAACGAATCACGCTGATCATCCATAACCATAGTCCGTTGGGTGTTCCGCACACCTTCAACCTGTGCAGTTGGTTGAACAGGTGCCGGAACAGGCTGAACAGGCTGAACAGGTTGAAACGGTTCCTCCTCCTCACTTTCAACAACCGGAGATCTCATGGAAGTATCTACCACAGGCGCCAAAGGAGCTTCATTAACATAAGGTGGGTTGCGTAGCATGGACTCACGATAATGGGAGTTCTCAGGTATGGATACCCAACCCTGTAAGGTCTGCAAATTGGGTAAAATATGATAGAAACTATACATTACCTGCATATAGGCTGCAGCATATGCATGATACATGTAGTCCCACCAATACGCCATGTACTTATAACATGTCATACCATTACGTGCATCATGTCTCACACGCCATAGCCATCGCCCACTTTGCTGCTGAACAATATTCAAACCAGGAATACCTCCATGTGGGACTGCTTCCTGTGGAGTTTCATCTGACACCCAGAGGAATGTGTGGTAAAGCTCAATAAACAAATTGAAAGACTCATAGTCATTGGGATCCAATCGCAGAAGTTCAATGAATGCATGTAAGCCCATTCCCTCACTTTCAATGGGATCACTCATGCGCGGCCATTTTAACATCTTATGACCTTTCACAGTCCTGAAATGCTCGTATTGCCGATAATAGAAAGAATCCACATTAAAAGGCGCGAAAAACATGTCTGGAACTCTTTCCACTGAAAACATCAGTACAGGCTCCGTCTGCTGCATCACAGATTGGTCTGCTCGCCGTCTTTTGGGAATCGGTGGCTCCTCATCTTCTTTCCGCATCATGAACAATTGGGCTACATCGATAGGCTCTCGCTGCTCTCCATCAACCAAATTTTCACCCGCAACAATTCTTTGCCAACGCCCTCGAAGCTGTAACAACTCCGCTGCGGTAACC
>JAJZFJ010000297.1 GCA_021805395.1 bacterium | reverse complement strand
GTTTGTATCAGAGGCCCGTGCAGGTACGAATCCACGCGTGGTTTGTGCTCTTCAGTACGTCTGGTTAGTGATGGCTCAGCAACAGGTACTACCAGGGTACTGCCTCCTGCTCCCCGACCCGGTGGTACCGCATCTAAATGCCATGGAATCAAATCACAGAACGCGCTTTCTTGACGAGATGGCTAAAGTGGGAGATGTCCTGCTTGGCCTCACTGGAGCTGTTCGCATTAATTACGAGATGCTTGGTAACGCAGAGCCTGCTCTGCATGCACATCTCTTTCCACGCTATGCCAATGAGGTGGAAGAGTTACGAACGCGTCCAATCTGGTTTTATGACTGGGACAGTGCCCCCACGTTTAACCTTCACGAACATGAATCGTTCATGCACTCACTCAGGTCGAGCCTAATCTCGTCGCAACCAGGTATGGTAAAATAGAACCAGCTCATAGCATATATGCGCCTGGTTAGGAGACAGTCCTCCACTATGAATGAAATTACTGAAGAACAGGTACTGAATGCACTGCGAGTCATTCAGGATCCAGACCTTCACAGAGATATCGTTACACTGGGCTTTGTTAAAAACATCAAGATTTGCGGCAGCAGCCTGGGTGTAACAATTGAACTCACAACTCCTGCCTGTCCTGTGAAAGACATGCTTAAAGCTGAAGCAGAAGCAGTGTTACGGGGCATGCCTGGAGTTACATCGGTTCAGGTTGAGATGACAGCGGTAGTTCGAACAAATAAGCGTAGCAATGAGCAGCTTATCCCGGGAGTTCGCAATGTGATAGCAGTAGCCAGCGGAAAGGGGGGAGTGGGTAAGTCCACCGTCTCCGTAAAACTGGCTATTGCACTGGCACAAACGGGTGCAAAGGTAGGCCTGCTGGATGCTGACATCTACGGTCCTTCCATTCCTATGATGATGGGCGTGAATGAAAAGCCGCTTACCAAAACAACCCCTGAAGGCGTTCGGATTGTACCTTTACAGGCTCACGGCGTTCTGCTTATGTCTCTTGGCTTCCTTATTGATCCAGAAAGGGCAGTAGTATGGCGAGGACCCATGGTAGGAAGCGCGGTTAAGCAGCTGGTGTCCGATGTTTTGTGGGGAAATCAGGACTACTTAGTGATTGATCTTCCACCGGGTACCGGAGATGCCTCCCTCACGCTTGCACAGATCATTCCAATTTCTGGAGTCGTTCTGGTTACCACTCCTCAAAAGGTTGCTCAGGAAATTGCTAACAAGGCTGCTCTCATGTTTCAGACCTTATCCCAGGAGAGGGAGATCCCTATCCTTGGAGTGGTGGAGAATATGTGCGGATCACTCTTTGGAACTGGTAGTGGAGACGCCGATACCAATCAGTTTGGAAGGCGGTTTCTTGGCAAGGTGCCAATGGCACTTGAAGTTTCAGAAGGTGGTGATGCTGGATATCCTGTAATTCTGTCTCATCCCGACTCCGCCGCCGCAAATGCCTTTCATAACATAGCTTCCCAGGTGGCAGCGGGATTAAGCATAATTCATTTCTCTGAGGCAGAATCCAGCCTGGTCCCTGCATAATCCTGCCTGGGTATACCAATTGCACTGGGTCGATGCCTTCCGCATCGGCCTTAGTTTTTCAGTCAGGCATGCATCCTGTCAGCAGTCTGGGAGATCAAGATGAAACCACAACATGTGAGAGAGGAGATTTTAGCCCTTAACGAGAGAGGACTTCTAGCAGAAGTGCTGGGCTTCGAAACCACCGAAGTTGCCCTGAAGGCATACGGTGCAGAGGTAACAACCTATTCAGGCAGGCAGCTTTTAGATTTCACAGGCGGTATTGCGGTTCATGCATGTGGCCATAATCACCCCGCAATAGTAACGGCAATTCAGTCACAGGCTGGTGAAGTGCTTCATGTATCTGATATTATGCGGCACAGCCCGCAGCTTAAGCTGGCGGAATTCCTGCAGAATCGGTTTTGTGAGGCACTCGCAGGGGAACCATTTGCCTTTCTGTTCATGAACAGTGGGAGTGAGGCTATAGATGCTGCTGCAAAGCTGGCACTGCGGGCGACTGGGCGCAGCAAGTTCATCTCTTTCAAAGGTGCTTTCCATGGTAGAACCATGTTTGCCTCTGCTCTCTCGCACTCTAAAACCATCCACTGGCATGGGTATGAAACCTTCCTATCTCCTCTCCGATCTCGCATTTTCAATGCCCCTGCACCACGATGCCAGGGATGCAGCATGCATAAACCCGACTGCTGCATTCAAGGACTAGAACAGTTACTGGAAGCTCACAAAGGTGAAGTGGCTGCAATTTTCTTTGAAGCTCAGCAGGGAGAAGGCGGATACTTTCCTCTCACATCACTAATGGCGCATGAAATGCAGCGTCTTGCGAATGCACATGATGCTCTTCTAATAGCAGATGAGATTCAGACTGGATGTGGCCGTACCGGTAAATGGTTTGGATTTGAGCACCTTGGATTGCGGCCAGACATTGTTGTGCTGGGCAAAGCCATCGGTGGCGGCCTTCCTCTTGCAGCGGTAGCAGCCACACAATCGCTTATGGGCAAATGGACACCTGGAGAGCATGGCACAACCTTTGGCGGAAACCCTGTGGCATGTGCCGCTGGATTAGCCGCCATGGAAACTATCGCTAATGAGCACCTTGTAGATAGAGCCAGGGAGCTTGGTGAAAAGATTAAAGCCAGATTATCAAATCTGGTATCTAAAAAGCTTATTGCAGATGTACGTGGAAATGGCTTAATGCTTGGAATTGAGCTTAGATACACAAACGGGCATCCTGACTATGATCGGTGCGAGAGAGTGAAAACAGCTGCTCGAGAGCGGGATCTGCTTCTGCTGACATGTGGTGCACGTGTGGGTGATGCAACAGTGGATAACTCCACCATCAGGCTAATTCCCCCTCTGAATATCGCAGAAGAGGCTTTATGGAAGGGCATCACAATTCTTGAGGATGTGCTTAGTGAGCAGATATAACTGTTCTCAGGGATGATACATGGAGTATCTGAAGAGATTTGGAAAATGGATAAGGTGAGGAGCTAGTATGCTGGACATTAAACTGATTCGGGAACAACCCGAGATGGTTAAAGCAAAACTTGGACTCATGGGAGTTGACGCGTCCGAGGTGGATGCCCTGCTGGCAATGGACCGTGAGGCTCGTGAGGCTATTACCGAAGTCGAGAAGCTGCGAGCTGAGATTAATGCTGCCAGTAAACTGCTTGCAAAGGCTGGACCTGAAGAGCGCGATAATCAGCGCACAGCACTAAGGGCAATTGGAGACAGAATTACTGAGCTGGATTCCAATCGGGCTGCAAACGAGCAGGCACTTATTTCAAAGCTACTCGTTACCCCCAACCTGCCTGATGATAGAGTACCTGTAGGTACATCAGAAGAGGATAACGTTACAGTAAGGACCGGCGGCTCTATAAGAGAATTCGCTTTTAAGCCTCTGCCTCACTGGGAGCTTGGGGAAAAGCTGGGGATTCTGGATATTGAGCGGGGAATTAAATTAAGCGGCTCAAGATTTTATGTACTTCGCGGCGCAGGTGCTGCATTGCAGAGGGCACTTATCTCCTTTATGCTCAATCTCCACACCTCCAAACATGGTTATACAGAGATCTATCCTCCATTCATGGTAAAACGAGATTGCCTTGTTGGCACAGCACAACTGCCCAAGTTTGAAGATAACGTTTATCATGATATTGAGGAAGACTACTGGATGGTGCCCACGGCTGAGGTACCAGTTACCAATCTTCATCGGGGTGAAATCCTGGAGGCTTCCCAGCTTCCTGTTCACTATGTAGCATATACACCATGCTTCAGACGCGAGAAGATGTCTGCAGGGCGCGATGTGCGAGGAATTAAGCGGGGGCATCAGTTCGACAAGGTAGAGATGGTTCGTTTATGCACACCAGAAACATCTAATGCTGAACTTGAATCTCTGGTGGACAATGCAGAATCGGTATGTCATGCCCTTGGTTTGCCATTTAGAACAGTGCTGGTTTGCAGTGGAGAAAAGGGAGAGTTTAACACCCTTCAGTATGACATAGAGGTCTATGCTCCAGCCAGCAAGGGAGAAGAAGGCGGAGAGTGGCTGGAAGTCTCCTCCTGCTCAAATTTTGGAGACTTTCAGGCACGCAGAATTGGTTTAAGATACCGACCCAGCCCGGGCGCAAAACCGGAGTTTGTGCATACGTTAAATGGATCTGGTTTAGCGCTGCCCCGCGTGCTTATTGGCATTCTTGAAAACTATCAGAATGAAGATGGCTCAATCACAATTCCTGAGGTTTTAAGACCATATATGGGAGGAGAGGCTCTCATCCGCTAACGGATAAGAGCCTCTCACAGGGTATTGGCTTAATCTATCCTCACTCTGTTTCTGGTTCGAAGAAACTGTCCAGCTGTTCAATCAGATTGGTGGCATCCTCAACATCCAGCCTGCCATTATGAAGCATCTCCAGGACTCGTTTTCGGGCTTCACGTCTCTTTGTCTCATGAGGTGGCTCAGTAACCATAAGCGGGGCAGAACTTTTTGCCCCTCTCCTACCCCTAACAGCACTCTTCACCTCATTTGCCTTGTTGATGGCAATGGCTTTCATGCCCTCAATGGTTTCACGTGTAGCAGTCTTGGCGCTCTCTTTTATGTAGAGACCAATGGTTTTTGCAAGTGCTGGCGCCAAACCCGCAGGTACATCCATCGAATAGTGAGATCCATCTTTGCGCTGAAGTTCAATCGTCTGCGTGCTTTTAGGATCAGGCTCTCGTTTTGCAGAGGGAGCGCTTTTTGGTTTTAGCATCTCCTCCCTTTCGGTTACTGCAGCAAGTAGACGCGCAGCCTCTGTTGAATTGAGAGTCCCATCGGACACCATTTGTAAAATTCTCTGTTTTTCCGCGCTGCTCATCACTCCACTCCTGTCGATGCACGTAATAGATGGACATCTCCAGAGATAGTCTGTACATTCATTGTGCCGGCTCCTGTTCCCAGATTGCCACACCAAAGAGTATCGGTAGCTGTCACTTCAGAAGCATCGTGCTCACACCTCAGTTCGCCGCTGGCGGTGGAGAGTGATACTCGCATATTGGATCCTTCAGGAACCATTGCATTCACATCGCCACTCACTGTGGAAACCTGTAAGCTGCTGGAATATGGATCCTTAAGTTTCAGAGTAATATCGCCACTCACTGTCTGAGCTTGCAGTCTGGTGGGCATAAGCTGCGAGCACTGCATGTCTCCAGATATTGTTTTGAGGGCTAGATTACCCACTGCTTCCGTTAGAACAAGGTCTCCACTTATGGATTCAAGTACAATATCCAGAGGGTTTGTCAATCCAGCTTTCTCCATAAGCACATCGCCAGATACAGATTTGCACTCTGCACTACCACCTTCCAGTCCACTAATATGTATATCTCCGCTGGCAGAACCTGCCCTCAGCCCCTTGTCCAGATTAGCAGCATGAATATCACCACTTGTGGAGGCAATGGAGACCACACCCCTCACATTCTCAACAGAAACAGAGCCAGATGCAGACTCTACCCGAACTTCTGATCCAATGTCAGAAAGTGTGACTGTACCGGAAGATGAGTTTACATCCAGAGTGCCCTCAATGTTCGAAGCTTTAAGAACGCCAAAGGTTGTCTTGAGGCGTGCCTGCGCAACAGACCGTGGAATTTTTAGCTCTAGATCGACCGTACCATTCTGGAATGGATCTGGAGCACTTACTTTGAGATCCAGTCTCCCATCCGTACCATGAATGTTCACCTCCATAAGTGCAGCAAGGGAAACAGCCTGCTCCGGTGTGGCAGCCCAGGCTGCTTTCCTCACGGAAACTGAAGCCGGACCTTCTTCCACACCCACGACAATAACATCACCCAGCGGGTTCTCAACAATCACGTGAGCATTGTCATCCAGATGAAACTCCTGCGTATGTGACTCCTCATGAAGTGGAAGACCCATGGTGTTGGCAGGTCGCTCAATGCCGGTTTCAGCCCATGCTTTGACCTTTGCAGACATCACAGATGACCAGCTTGCGCCTGCTTTGGTAGCATTGCGAAGCTGGTTCTGCATCCTCTTCACAATTCTTTCAGGCTGAACTCGTGCTACGGCTTTCGAGATTCGTTCTCCAAGAGAATCCAGATCAATCTTGATGTCTATTTTCTTTTTATCGGTACTTTCATTCGTTGCTGTCTCTGGTGCTGGCCTGCTCGTTTCTGTTGCTGTGGCAGTTGCGCCACCTCGTAAAGCTGCAATCAGGTTTTCGGCCTCTTGTGCGCTAATTTTTCCATCCTGCAGCATCTGCAGAATACTCATTACACTTTCATCCATGTCTACGACTCCATTCACTAATGTAAATTTTTAAGTGCGATTGCTGCCTCTTCTGCAGTCATCTCGCCGCTGGCAAGCATCTCTAGCACTGCACGCCTGCTCTGAACCTTAGATTGATCTTCCTCATTCCCCCCATTAGAATATGAGAGTGTCACTCCTGAGGTTGAGTTAGAAACCGTGAAACTCCCGGTATTGGCTGAGGTTGAGACAGGCGGTTCCTCTGCAATATCCTGTAATCCTAACGAAGCAAGAACTGCGTCTAGCCGGGAACGAACTGTGGGGTAAGAGATTGAGAGGTATTCGCCAACTCGTGTGAGATTTCCGCCAAAACGCATGAATAACTCAACAAATGCAAACTGTTCAGAAGATAGCCGGCAGAACTTGCAGGTATCAAACTTACTCTTTACCTGCGTGCCGCAGCTAACACACTCCACTTCCGAGATTTTAAGTGCTCCATCACAAACCGGACATTGAGATAACATTTTTGGCATCAGGTGAGATATCCTCCTCTCAAACAAACCATTTATAAAATCAATATACGAAAGTCTTAACATTTTCGGTTTCAAATTTTAATAAACTTCAAATTGGATCTATATATCAATCTTATTGTGCTCTCAGAGTGTCAACATTACAACCTGGAGATGTATAGATAACACTTTGAAATTTCATCAATATAGGTGGCGGAGAAGCTGCCATGAAAAAAGCCATGGGATGTGGAGAATATCCCATGGCTTACAAGTCTCTATCTAGCTGTCACCTAATGCTTAATAGCTCCACCGGTAGTTGCCGGGTTAGGTGCATAGTTCTCATGTTGCTGTAGCTGAGCTAACGCCATGGCTTTAGCCTGCGGTGGCATATGTGTATTTGACTTGATTGCTTCAATCTGTGCATTGATGGATTCTACATGATTTTCATTTCCCGTTGGAGATGGTTTTGGACCACATCCAGCAAGAAACCAAAGCACACAGCAAGCAATGTACAGCAGTGGAATTACTCGTCGAGTTGACATTTACATTTCTCCGTAGTGTTCCCGCAGAGACCAGCATCAGTCTCCGCAGGAACTTCTGTTACAACTTTTTTAGTATGGATACCAGCCTTGCCCTGTCCAGATTGCTGCCTGACCTGTATCAATGTAGATGTTTTTGTACCAGAGGATAGATCCTTTAGGCATAGCCTTCACATGACCATCCAGGAAGGCGACATTGGTCATGCCAGAATGGCGGTATCTTGGCTGCATACCACATCCCGCCCAAACAGAGTTGTTGTCACCTGTATAGTCACAATCGTATGTGTTCGAGATTCCACTCCCATCATGTGTAACTGGATTGCCTACATAGCTTACCCAGTTCCATTCCCAGGTGATGAAATAAGGATAGCTCCAGGTAGCTCCATTGCGTCCTTTTTCCATAATCATGATTTTATCAGAAGGAGTTTGAACAACTGCATCGCTGCTAACAGGAAGCGTGCCACCATTCCAGTGATCGGGGAAAAGGTCCAGATGAACACCATAGTTCTCCCCCTGTGTAGGATCAATGAAATCTGGGCAGCGATATATTCCACTAGATCCCCACGCCTGCGTATATCCACCTGATGAATAATGGTCACCATTCTTGATGTACGGCCATATTGCACCATACCAGTCTACTTGTGGAGTTCCTGTACTTCCCCCACCGTACTGGGACATGGGATAGAACTCATCGTAGTCCTGCACGTACATGAGAATTCCCAATCCCATCTGTTTCTCATTAGACACGCAGGTGATTCCGCGAGCTTTTTCTCTCGCCTGTGCAAAGACAGGAAAAAGAATAGCGGCAAGAATTGCAATAATTGCAATGACCACTAATAACTCAATCAGTGTGAAACCGTAGCTCTTTCTCATAAATTGGTACCCCCTGGGACGTAGCCCCAATAAAAAGTATGTATCTACAATGTTACATACATAGATGATAGAAGACTGAGCCTTATCGCATGAAAAGATAAGGTTAAATCAATCAGATTCATACCATGCAAGCTAATCACGAAGACAATTGATCAGATGCAATACTATTATAACATTGTTCGCTTCAGAAGTCAACTGTTTTGCTTTCAATTGCAAATATATATTATATTTATCGGTATAACGATGCGATTTTGTTAGCTAGTTTAGTGCTTTTCTCGCTACAATTGCCAGTTAACCATTCTGGAGACATTTAGTAGGAGAATACAGGAAATTGACTGCTAGCTGTAGAACTCTGTATTAACTGCTTGAGCAGTCATATCAATCATAAGAGGAAACTATGTCAGACAATTCAAATCGAGCGATTCGTTGGGGAATAATGGGACCGGGATCTATTGCACGAAGGTTTACCGAAGGACTGAAAGCTCTTCCAGACGCAGATCTCGCTGCTGTTGGGTCGAGAGACAAATCCAGAGCGGAAGCATTTGCTTCCGAACACGGTTACAAAAGAACGCATGGCAGCTATCAGGAACTGGTTAACGATCCTGAAGTGGATGTGATCTATGTTGCTACACCACATAATGGCCATTATGAGGGCTGTATGATGGCACTGGATGCTGGTAAAGCAGTGCTCTGCGAAAAACCATTCATGATGAATTCGAAGCAGTCTGCAGAAGTCATTGCCAAAGCCAGAGATAAGAAACTGTTTTTGATGGAAGGAATGTGGACCAGGTGTTTTCCAATTTTCGAAAGATTAAGAAGTTTGCTCAAGGAAGAGGTGATCGGTAAGGTATGGCTGCTGGATGCCGATTTTGGATTTCGTGCGGGCTATAATCCTGAAAGCAGGCTTTTCGACCCTGTAAAAGGTGGTGGTGGCTTGATGGACGTGGGAGTATACTGCGTATCGTTATCTTCCATGATCCTTGGCACACCTGACAAAGTGGAGGGTATGGCAACATTGGGACTGAGTGGAGTCGATGAGGTTGCCGCCATAAACCTGCATCATGAAGACGGCAGCATTGCAATGCTATCCACAACTCTCAGGGCTAACACTCCTTCAATTGCAACCCTCTGCGGTGAGAATGGGTCCATTGTAATTAACTCCGCATGGTGGTGCCCTGCCAGGTTAACAGTGAAGGTGAATGGTAAAGATACAGAAGTGATCGAGATGCCATTCGAGGGAGGCGGTTTCCAGTTTGAAGCCGCTGAAGTACAGCGTTGCGTGAGGGAGGGACTCACAGAGTGCCCAATCATGCCTCTCGATGAGACTTTACAGATTATGAAAACTCTGGATACTCTGCGCTCACTTTGGGGTGTCCGCTATCCGGCAGATAACGAATAGTTGAGAATCGCTGCAGCCGATGATTCTATTACGGTATCGCGTTACACCTACAACTCTAATGATAAGCTTTTGATGTTTCTAGAAGTAGTTTCATACCGCCAAATTCGCGTGAGGAGCCAGCAATGAATCTCTCTCGCCGCAAGTTTATCTCGACTGCAGCCGGATTTGGCGGTGCAGCCTTGACCTCCTCCAGAATCTCTGCCGCCCCGTACCAGGTGGAAACAGCCGGCAGATCATCTGATGCAGCCTCTGCTGCTCACGCAGCGGACGTACCCGGCATGATTCCCGCCACCATGCCGATGGGATCCGGCGCACCGCTAGGCGGAATCGGCACAGGATTTGTGGAGATACGCGCCGATGGCTGTTTCTATGACTGGGAAATCTTCAATGCGGGTTCCTGGGCACCTGGCGTCCGCTCCACAAACTCATACGATCCCAGCCTGCAATTTGTCCTGCGCTCAAAGAGCGCTTCAAGCGATGTCCCTCAAGTTCGGCGCCTATATCTTCGTCCCGACGAGAATAATCTCTATTCGCTTCCGATGCTGCAAGATGTGGAATCGATAAAATACTACTCTCAATTCCCCATGACCGAATTGCAGTATGCTGACTCTACGCTGCCGGTGCGTGTATCTGCGCGCGTCTTTTCACCTTTTATTCCAGGCAAAGCACGTGACTCTGGAACTCCTGGTTTCCACATCGTCTACACCCTTCAAAACACCAGCAATGAGACCGCCGAAATCACTATCGCCGGGTTCTTGAACAATCCTCTGGCATCTGCCCTGGCAGAGCGCAAACTGACAAATATGCTAGCACAGGAAAACGGTGCCACTAGAATTATGCTGAGTACGGAAGCGCAAAGTGACTTTCCCTCTGGCATTGGCAGCATGTGCCTCTCTGTAACAAATGGAGAGCACTCCTATATCACAGGCACTTATCGTGACTATGCCAGGCCGGATACCATCACATGGAACACTCCACGCGTTAACATGATGGTTCTCAGTGTGATTGAGGAGTTGGCGGCCAAGGGCAAACTCCCT
>JAJZFJ010000210.1 GCA_021805395.1 bacterium | reverse complement strand
GCTTCTTCAAAAGCCTGTGCCAATCCTCTCACCAACGGTTCATCCTCAACAAGCAGTATGGTTTCTGTACCCATGGGAAGTTTTCCGCGAGTAACTTCCACCATATCATCCAGCGGCATATTCTCCATGGGCAGGTATATTTTGAAGGTAGTACCGATATTTTCCTCGCTGTATACCCAAATGTGTCCACCAGCCTGATTGATAATCCCATGACTGGTTGCCAGACCCAAACCTGTTCCTCTACCCTGCTCTTTTGTGGTGAAGAATGGTTCAAAAGCGTGTTTCAGCACTTCTGCAGACATGCCAGTGCCGGTATCTGAAATTGATACCATCACATATTTGCCTGGCTTCACTTCGGGGTGTGCAGCGCAGTAGTGATGGTCAAATTCCATATTTGCAGTCTCAATGAGCAATCGGCCACCATTTGGCATCGCATCACGCGAATTCACAGCAAGGTTAATGATTACTTGTGCCAGTTGGCTCGGATCAACTTTAACGGCACCAATATCTGGAGATAGACGAACCTCAAAATCTATATCTTCACCAATTAACCGGCGCAACATCTTTTCAAGATCAAGCACCAGTTCATTCAAACTGATAACCTTTGTCTCGGTAACCTGTTTACGGGCAAATACCAGAAGCTGCTTGGTTAGCTCTGCTGCGCGTTCGGCAGCCTGGCTCGTGTTGGATAGATAGTTTCGGATGGGACTCTCTTCAGAGATTGCCTCTTCCGCTAGTTCCACATATCCCATGATAGCCGTAAGAAGATTATTAAAATCGTGTGCGATTCCTCCAGCGAGCCTGCCTAACCCCTCCATTTTTTGGGCTTGCAACAACTGCTGTTCCATCTGTCGCTGTTCCGTAATATCCGTACAGACACCTACAGCACGCCATTTTTTCCCTGGCTCTATTGTGTTAACCCGAATATCTTCATGGAGCCACCTGATTGTTCCATCTGCACAAAAGCATCGGAACTCCTGTGAATAGCTGTTTCCCTCACGGACTGATTGTGTACCTAATTTGTCACAGGCATCTCTATCCCCCGGATCTCTGTGCCGATACCATGCTTTTGCATAACTTTCACCTGGTTCCATTTGTAATGGAAGAAATTTTTGTGCACCTTCCTGATTAGGAATATTGATTGTCCATTTCAAATAGACCGGATTATCAATCTCTTCAATGTCTGCGTACCAGAGCAGACACCGTGCGATCGACATCATGTAAGCCAGTTCAGAGAGATCACGCGAGATGGTGGACGCACCAATGATTTCACCATTCTCATCTTTAATTGGGGAGATGCTGAGGCTGATATTGAGCAGTCGCCCGGATTTATGGACCCGAACTCCATCGTGTGCCTGAATTCTTTCACCCCTGCGTAATCTCTCAATGATTTCCGGCATTTCATTCGGGAAGTCATCAGGAATAATAGAAGTAATGTGTTTGCCTATCATCTCCTCAGCTGAATAACCATAAAGTTTTTCTGCACCAGAATTCCAGCTAGTAATGAATCCATCCACATCTTTGCTAATAATGGCATCATCAGAAGAATCTACCAATGCCTTTTGTGGTGTATAACTTGAATCTCCATTATGAGTAGATTCTCGTGATTCCAGCTGCTTAATTCTGTCTTTCAATTCATCTATAATTGCTAACAACTCTGATTCTGACGGTTTACTCAATTTGACATAATCCTTTTCAGAGAGATAGATCAATGTAGGCAATGCAGAAAGAACTCTATCTGAAAATTCTATTATACGTATTTATAACAGTTTCCTTCATGAAAACAACAGATATACAAAATATCATATATTATCAATGACAGCAACTTAATTGGTAATGAATCGATGCCCGCAAAACAAAGGATCCTGTCACCAAGTGAGCAGGACCCTTTGTATCAACCTATTCAGTTATACTAGTTGGATTGGGGAGCTGGTTCCAAATCCTTTTTATCTGTTACCAAACACTCTGTGGTAAGTATTAGACCTGCAATAGATGCCGCATTCTGCAGGGCAATTCGGACTACCTTTGCAGGATCCACAACGCCTTTGTGCACCATATCCACATACTCACCAGTTGCTGCATTGAACCCGTGTCCAACACCGAGCTCTTTAACATGGTTCACAACCACGCTTCCCTCGAAACCTGAGTTTTCAGCGATCTGTCTTAATGGCTGCTCAATAGCACGCTTGACGATTCGTAAACCGATGAGTTCATCCCCATCCAGCGTAAGGTTATCAAGGGCAGATGATGCATTGATAAGAGCGATTCCTCCGCCTGGCACAATTCCTTCCTGGACAGCAGCACGGGTGGCATGCATTGCATCATCGATGCGTGCTTTCTTCTCTTTCAACTCGGTTTCTGTTGCAGCGCCAACCTGAATTACGGCTACACCACCAGACAGGCGGGCAAGGCGCTCCTGAAGTTTCTCTTTGTCGTAATCGCTTTCGGACTCGGCAATCTGATGCTTGATGAGGCCGATTCGACCGCTGATAGCATCTTTAGAACCAGCACCATCCACAATGGTTGTATCGTCTTTGGTGATCACTACACGTCGTGCGGTACCCAAATCCTCGAGTGTGAGGTTTTCGAGCTTCATTCCGAGATCTTCA
>JAJZFJ010000152.1 GCA_021805395.1 bacterium | reverse complement strand
ACTCAATGCAGGTTAACCAACTATCCCAGGAAGGATGAAACATGACAGAAGAAGAAAAGAGACTTCGCCAGTCCGATGCACATGAGAACGATTGGAAGCTGTGGGGACCGTTCTTATCTGAACGCGCATGGGGAACAGTGCGTGAAGATTACAGTGCGGATGGCGCTGCCTGGGAGTTTTTTCCTCATGACCAGGCACGTTCCAAAGCATACCGATGGAATGAAGACGGCATGCTCGGCATTTCAGACAGAAACCAGTTATTGTGCTTTGCAATAGCACTCTGGAATGGTAAAGATCCGATTATTAAGGAGAGGATGTTTGGTTTAACAGGCAACCAGGGAAACCATGGGGAAGATGTGAAGGAAGTGTACTATTTTCTGGACTGCACTCCAACACATTCCTACATGAAGGCTCTATATCGGTATCCACAACTTGCCTATCCTTACGACGATCTTATATATACAAATAGAAACCGTTCAAAATTCGATCCTGAATATGAACTTATTGATACAGGAATATTTAACGAAAATAGATTTTTTGATGTAACAGTGGAGTATGCCAAGGAGGATATTGAGGATATTCTAATCAGGATAACTGTGATAAACCACGGACCAGAAGCCGCTCCACTTACGCTTATGCCTACGCTCTGGTTCAGAAACACATGGTCCTGGGAACCGGGGCATACACGACCTAAAATTGAGCTTGATACAAGAACCAGTCCCGAAGCACAGATTCTGAAAACCTCTCATCCTCAACAGCAGGAGTATCTGTTGTATTGTAAGGATGGAGTACATGATCTGGAGTTCTTGTTTACTGAAAACGAAACCAACTTCAAAAAACTCTATGGTTCTCAGAACAACAATCCTTCACCTTATGTTAAAGATGGCATAAACGATGCCATCATCAGCGGGAAAAGAGACACTGTTAATCCAGACAAAGTTGGTTCAAAAGTAGCTGCATGCTACACCATGGAGCTGCAGCCCGGTGAGACGAAGGTTGTTAAACTGAGACTGAGCCGAAATCCTCATGAAGAGGATCCACTGGCACATGTTTTCGACAACACCTTCGAAACCCGAATTGCCGAAGCAGATGCTTTCTACTCCACAACCGCCCCTGAACATGTCGGTGAGGAAGCCAAGCGAATACAGCGTCTGGCATTTGCGGGAATGCTATGGTCTAAACAGTACTACAACTACGATGTTGCGCGATGGCTGAAAGGGGATCCGGGCTTCCCTCCTCCTCCAGCTTCCCGCTGGCATGGGAGGAACTGCGACTGGCAGCATCTGAATAATGCCGATGTGTTTTCAATGCCCGATAACTGGGAGTATCCATGGTATGCTTCCTGGGACCTGGCTTTTCACTGCATTACTCTGGCACTTATAGACCCCAATCTTGCAAAGCGGCAGCTTGTTTTGCTCTGCAGAGAGTGGAGCATGCATCCAAATGGACAGCTGCCAGCGTACGAGTGGGCTTTTGGTGATGTCAACCCACCCGTTCAGGCATGGGCTGCGTTGCGAGTATACAAAATTGAGAGACGTATTACTGGGCATGGCGACCGGGATTTCCTTGAGAAAATCTTTCATAAGATGCTACTGAATTTCACATGGTGGGTGAACAGAAAAGATCCTAGCGGAAACAATGTATTTCAGGGCGGCTTTCTTGGGATGGATAACATAGGGGTGTTCGATAGAAGTGCGCCGCTTCCTTCAGGTGAAACCCTTGAGCAGTCCGATGGAACTGCCTGGATGGGTTTCTTCTCACTATCCATGTTTGCAATAGCTGTAGAACTGGCTCATGAAAATTCAGTGTATGAAGATCTGGCAACAAAATTCTTCGAACACTTCCTCTATATCGAAGAAGCCCTGAACAACACATGTGGCAGCGGTATGGGATTGTGGGATGATGTTGATGGATTTTACTATGATGTATTACAGATGCCCGACGGCACTCCTATTCCATTGAGAGTAAGATCCATGGTTGGGCTAATTCCTCTTCTGGCTGTGCAGACAATTGAGCCTTCAGAACTGAGGGATATGCCCGAATTTGCTAATAGAATAAAGTGGTTCTTGAATAACCGGAAGGATCTGGCGAGCATGGTTGCCCAGATCGATAATAAAGGGCAGGCTGGACGACAGATGCTTTCTTTGGTGAACGAGGACAGACTGAGAAAAGTACTGTTAAAAATGCTTGATCCAAATGATTTCCTGAGTGATTATGGAATCAGGAGTGTTTCAAAATACCATCAATCACATCCTTTCGTATTGACCACAGATGGTGTGTCACGTTCGATAGATTATGAACCAGCAGAATCTACCACCAGCCTTTTTGGAGGGAATTCAAACTGGCGTGGACCTATATGGTTTCCCATCAACTATCTTCTAATTGAGGCACTCCAGCGATTTGATTACTACTATGGTAAGACATTTACCGTAGAAGACCCAACAGGCAGTGGAGAAATGATGTCACTGTGGGATGTGTCCCAGGAGTTATCCAGGAGATTAATCAAAATTTTCCTGCCAGATGAGAACGGTAGAAGACCGGTTTCAGGGGATAACACCACCATGCAAACGGATCCACTCTGGAAAGACTATTTCTGGTTTCATGAGTATTTCCACGGAGAGACCGGAAAGGGGCTAGGTGCCAGCCATCAGACTGGGTGGACAGGATTGGTTGCCAAACTCATTCAGCAGAGTGGAGAGTAAGCCAGATTGACACCTGAAAAGTGGAAGGCTTTGGTGATTGTGCTGGTGGCAGTATTTGCTGTTTCCCTGGGTGAAGCTCTTGTCAGCAAAGGAATGAAACAGACAAGCGGTGATACAATCCTGCAACAGGGATTGTCGGCAGTAACCAACAGGTACGTTCTGATTGGCACGATACTCATGGCAGTCTACTTTGGATGCTACATGGCAGCACTTAAAATTGCGCCCTTCAGTTTTGTGTTACCGCTCACTGCGTTATCCTTTGTGATAGGAGGTGCACTCGCAAAATGGTATCTGCATGAAACGGTAAGCTCCGAGAAATGGCTTGGTTACTTCATCATTATGCTGGGGGTTGTGGTGGTGGGGCTAAGTGAACGGGCAACTGGATAGCATGGAATTGGCCATATTGCGAGGGAAGCACGGTATTCTGATCGAAGTTGTGAAGGGCTAGCAGATGCTGTTTCTGCTGAGAATATTGGTGGGAATGGCTCTGGTTGGCTGGCTGGTATATACAGCGCTCGAGATATGTGCAGCGACAATGTGGAAACGATCGGGTAGGTCTGTACCGTTGGAGGAATACTGCCCACCTGTTACTATTCTAAAGCCTGTTAGAGGGGTGGACGCTGACGCTGTAGAGAATTTTGCAAGCTTTTGCCGTTTGGACTATCCCCCAGAAGCTTTTCAGATCGTGTTTGGGATACTGGATGAGGATGATCCAGTTATACCAATTCTAAAAACCCTCATCCTTCAATATCCTCACATAGACATCTCGTTGGTTGTTGGCGGTCAAGCAGCAGTGAGAGGTTACAACAGGAAAGTATGCAATCTTGTTACTATGCTGCCTTTGGTAAAGCATCCCTTACTTGCTCTAACAGATAGTGATATGAGGGTAACGCCAGACTATCTTAAAAAAGTTGTAATCCCCTTCAAAAATCCTGATGAAAGTGTGGGACTTGTTACCAACCCCTACCGAGGCATGCTTCCTGACAGCATTGTGGCTAAATTCGAGGCACTTAGCATTGGAGCAGACTTTATTCCCAGCTCACTGGTTAGCAGGATGCTGGAAGGTGTAAGCTTTGCTTTTGGAGCCAGTATTGTGTTACCCAAAGCTGTTCTGGATGAAATTGGAGGCTTTGAGATACTTCTGAATGAGCTTGCCGATGACTACAAGCTGGCTCAGGCGGTTCACAAAGCTGGTTATGTACTTGAGATCTCGGACTGTATGGTTGATGATGTTATGGGAGCTGAAAGCTTCTCTGCAGCCTGGGCAAGGAGACTGCGCTGGGCACGTACGATTAAGGTTAGCAGGCCAGGGGGTTATGCCGGGATGCTAATAACGCATGGACTTGCACTTGCCATTCTATTTGCTCTAATTACTCCATGGAAAATTGGATTACCCGTATTTGTTGGAACCTTTGTCATTCGTACAATTGCAGCAGTCAGAATTTCGCATATTACTCATGATCCTAATATCAAAAGATACTGGTTTCTCCTTCCCATCAGTGATATTCTTTCGTTTATTCTCTATCTGTGGAGTTATGCTGGCAACACAGTTATGTGGCGTGGTGAAAAGTTTTCACTCCAGTCTGGTGGAAAACTTACTATAAAATCTGAACCCGGGAAGGAAGCACGACCAAGTTAACCTAATTTAATAGATGGATTAGCAATAGACAGGAGCTTATAAACAATGGCGAAAATTGCATTTATTGGTGCTGGCAGCACAGTGTTTGCGAAAAACTTGATGGGTGATATCCTCTCTTTCCCAGAGATGGCTGAGAGCCATATTGCATTGATGGATATTAATGCCGAACGACTGCACACATCGGAGATGATGGCAAAAAAAGTGGCAGCAGCGGTAGGTGCTCATCCCAAAATTACAGTGCATACCGATCGTAAATCAGCGCTTGATGGAGCAGATTATGCTATCAATATGATTCAGGTTGGAGGATATAAGCCTGCTACAGAGATTGATTTTGAGATACCAAAGAAGTACGGCTTAAGACAAACCATAGCGGATACGATGGGCATTGGTGGAATTATGAGGGCACTTCGCACCATTCCTGTAATGCTCGCGATGTGCAGGGACATGGAGGAAGTATCTTCACCAGATATCACATTTCTTAACTATGTGAATCCTATGGCGATGAATACCTGGGCTGTTACGCGTGCAACCCGTATAAACACCGTTGGGCTCTGCCACAGTGTTCAGGGAACATCCGAACAGATTGCACATGATATTGACATCCCAATCAGTGAGATCAACTACATCTGTGCTGGCATCAACCACATGGCTTTCTATCTGAAGTTTGAACGCAATGGTGAGAATCTCTACCCGCTAATACAGAAAGTGATTGATGAGGGAAGAGTGCCTGAATGGAATCGTGTTCGCTATGAGATGTTCAGGCAGCTTGGCTACTTCGTGACTGAATCGTCTGAGCATTTCGCAGAATACTGCCCCTATTTCATTCGGCGAGACCGTCCGGACCTAATTGAAAAGTTCAATGTGCCACTGGATGAGTATATACGAAGATGCGAGCATCAGATTGCAGGGTGGGAGAAGCACAGAGTGGAATATGAGAATGATGCTCCACTGGAAGTTCATCGAAGTCATGAGTATGGCTCACTCATAATTCATAGTATTGAAACCGGAACGCCTCGAGTGGTGTATGGAAATGTAGCGAACAGGCATCTGATTGATAATCTGCCAGAAGGCTGTTGTGTGGAAGTGCCGGTGCTGGTGGACAAGAATGGCTTGCAGCCGACTCGCATTGGAACGATCCCACCGCAGTTAGCTGCGATCATGCAGACTAACATCAATGTGCAGTCACTAACCGTGGAAGCCGCTCTCACAGGCAAGCGGGAGCATGTTTACCATGCAGCTATGTTCGATCCGCACACCAGTGCAGAACTTACACTAGACGAGATCCACAGCATGGTGGATGAACTGATAACAGCACATGGAAGTATGATGCCTCATCTGCATTAGTCTTTCAAGCAAGGCTGGTATCATTCAGAAAGACTTTATAATGATGCCAGCCAAGCTAGATAAAACACTGTGGCAAGAGAATACAGAAGGGCTTTGCCCAACATGCCTGCTAAAGATTCCTGCAAGACTCTACCGTGATAACGACCAGATATGGTTGGAAACAGTATGCCCGCAGCATGGTATTAACAGAGCATTGCTTGCTTCTGATGCTGAACAGTATCTGCGCCTCAGGCACTTCACAGCCCCAAGGCTGTCGGGAAGCTGCTACTGCGGTCCGGAGGAGAACAGTTCCTCTTGTACGCCTCCAGTTTGTGTGCTTCTGTTAGAGATCACTAACGCCTGCAATCTTCGATGCCCTACCTGTTATGCTGACGCAAGCGGCCATGACTTTATGCCGATCGAAGAGGCAAAACGCAGGCTCGATGCCTTTTTTCTTCAACAGTCCAAACTCGATGTACTCATGCTGAGCGGCGGTGAACCAACGATACATCCGCGCTTCATTGAGATACTGGACCTTGCACTATCCTACCCAATTGAGCAGGTGTTGATCA
This sequence comes from bacterium, assembly GCA_021805395.1. Classification (GTDB taxonomy): domain Bacteria; phylum Armatimonadota; class Chthonomonadetes; order Chthonomonadales; family Chthonomonadaceae; genus JAJZFJ01. The sequence goes on along the minus strand of JAJZFJ010000152.1, from coordinate 4,656 downwards.
ACACAAATGGCCTTCGAATAGCACAGAGTGATTCACTATGCGAGGCACTCCATATTCGTAAAAAGCGAATTGAGCTATACTTCTCTTTTTCTGGCTTCCGCCTGGAAACCCACCTGCATCTGTATGGTAAAGATTTGCGGGTTGAAAAAGAGCGTGCTATGCAGCGGGCAATGGAGGCGAAGATCTTCACAAATCTGGTGGTGACACTGGAGCGCGGCATGAATGACGATGAAGCCGGCGAACTTTTGAGATATGCATTCAGCAAGGACCATATAGCAGGCATCATTTTGCAGCCTGCCATGAGTTCTGGTAGATATGAGCATAGCTATCAGCCTGAAACCAGACTCACGCTCACAGATACACTCCATCTGCTGGAGGAGCAGAGTGAGGGTATTTTGCGCGTGTCAGATTTTGCGGCCCTGCCTTGCTCCCATCCTGACTGCTGCGCTCTCACATACGGAGTGCTGAGAGCTGACAGATCAGGCTTTGTGCCTCTCACCAGGCATCTGGATATTGGACGATACCTTGAACTGTTTGCCGATCGAATTAGTTTCGCAGGATTAATGGGAGCAGCCCTGAAACGGGTGTGGAATGATATGACTCATATGCGTGGCAGGCAAACGCTTTCTGACATGGCTTCATTGTTTGCGGAGGCAGGTGTGAGAGATCTCATTCCACTTATTGGAAAACCTGAAGAGGCTGGAAAAAGGCTGTTTAGAGTGGTTGTGAAACCCTTTATGGATGCACATACATTCGATTGGCAGCGAGCTGAACAGTGTTGTACGAAGATTTTGGACGAGAATGGAAAATCCGTTTCGTTTTGTGAATACAATGTGCTGCATCGTTCGAGAAAGTCCAGAGCAAATCTCCAGCAGCTAAGGGTGCTCTCATAAGGAGGAGCTGCAATGAGCGAATGGCTGAGACAACAGCAGGGCAAAAGGTATGAGGGATTGGCTTTCACGTTCTGTAAAGCTGCCTTCCTCATGCTGTTATTTGGTCCTTGGGCGCTTCTGGTTGTATCTGGATTAGCAGTACTATACTATCTGCTGGCTGCCTGGAAAGGCGTGAAAGAGTGGAGATGCTGGGCTAAGCCGCCATGGGTGGTGCTGTTCTGGTTGGGCATATTCGCGTGGCAGCTGTACTGTGTATTGCACCACCGCCCACTATGGTAGACTGTTGTACCATTCCTGAAGGTCGTATCGGATAGCTAAAGCTTTAAGCTAGAAGAGGCAGCCTGATGTACCTCAACTTCTGCGCCATGATAAGCAGGTTGTATGTGCAGGCACCATTCCGTTAAACTTTTCAGCTAACCGTTATCCAGCATTAAAGTGCTGGAAGCAGCAAATGGATCATGCCAGCGTTCCGTTCATAATGGGATAGCGATACGGGCCATTCTCTAGCTGGTTTGCACAAATCGTCTGATTAACTATATACTGCCAGGTTATGATCTTCCCATGTTACAGCCCAATAACTAAATACCACTCACCTAAACTAAGTATTATCCCTTCGAGAGATGTGTTTATGTGATGCCATGCGAGTTATTTATGAGCACTATTATTCGATGATGAGCTTTGCGTGGAGATACGGCTTGTGCCTTCCGCAGGGGTAAATGTGAAACTATCGATTACAATTTCCACAGACTTATGATTTGAAGGGTGATTGCCATGGAACAGCCAAAGATTGATATGTACCGGCAGCGGATGCTGTGGTACGTACTTGACTGGGCTGGACGGACTGTATGTCCAGCTGGCAAATGGCTTTCCTGAAGGTTCGGCCATACAGGAATATGTGACAGTTGAGGTTGTCCAGTTGAAACTTAGATCGGCTTTGTCGCTTGGAAGCTTGAAGCTGCTTTCTGTATGGCCATCTTTAACTCCCAGAACTGCCGGCCAAACTGTCAGGTTCATTGGTGGATATTTTTGCACGCCCCAATGCGCGTCCTCTATGTCAATTTCGTTAGTTCCATCAACACCCTGCCCAGGGTTTGGATAATTGAAAAGCCCCAGTACGATATTTTTATCCAGCGTATCCAATGGACCATTTACTTTGAAAGTATACGTTCCAAATCCCAGACTTCTGTTTGTCTGAATCTCTGCACATGACCAAACGCCATCTATTTTTTGTATTTTAAGGTGTAAATGTCCCTGTTTATCTACCCATACACATTTGCCACTCCAGTTATTTGGTCCTGGTCCACCATTACCATTTCTGACCTGCCATGTGTATCCGCTAAACCGGAGTGTTTGAGCATTGGCGGTGTTTGAATGCATAAGCAGGATGAGGCATACTGCTGCCAGAGTCATTTTTGCGTTCAATATTTTCCATTTCTCCTTCGAATTGAAACTTTGTGACAAATGTTGAGGTTGATGAAAAATATAGTGACACATTATAATGCTATTTTACAACTTTAAGACAAGAATGGAAGAGGAATAACTTTCTGTTATACTATTCTCCATAGATAATGAAATTTGCTGGAAAGAGAATTTAAACCATGGCAACATTCTGTCAGGCTATGTCTGTAGCCCCACATGATGATATGATGAGACTATATCACGATACAGAATATGGATTTCCTGTATCTGATGACAACGCTTTATTTGAGCGACTAGCTCTTGAGATGAATCAGGCTGGCCTGTCATGGGCTACCATATTGAAACGCCGAGAAGGCTTTCGGTCTGCATTTCAGCAGTTTGAAATTGATGTGGTTGCTAACTATACAGAAGATAAAGTGAATGAACTTTTGCTGGATCCTGGCATCATTCGAAACAAAAGAAAGGTTGAAGCTGTAATTGAGAATGCAAGAAGACTTCAGCGGATTAGACAGGAGCATGGAAGTTTTGCTCAGTGGCTGGATAAAATGTATCCACTAGCATTTGAGGATTGGCTGAAGCTTTTCAAAGCCACATTTGTATTTGTAGGGCCCGAAGTAGTGCGTGAGTTCCTGATGAGTACAGGTTATCTGGAAGGTGGTCACGATACGGACTGCCCTGTTCTCATCGAAATAGCAAAACTTAAGGGTTCAGTTGCATAGGCGGGCAGCAGTAGGATGGCTTTAACGAATAAGAATTCAGGGCGCTGTCAAAGCTGTGAAGTGCCCTATTTGTAGGTACCAATCCTTTTGAACGGTATTACTTTAAAGCCATTCGCAAGTGCCTTCGAATCAGGTGTCATAGCAAATGTGGACCCATCAATACCAACAGTCCCTAGCGTATCTCCTTCGAGATTATCGGATTCATACACCGTCTTATCAGTAAGACCATTTTGCAGCTCCAGGAATGTACCCCCAACGCAGATATTATCAACTATTTTGTTATACAGAGGTGCTGCAGGGTCGTCCTGCAAAATGTTGGCAAGGTGGTGGTATTCAAGACTGTAAGGTGGGTGATTATATGGCACTACCTTCAGTCTATCCATAAGGATTGGGTCCTTTCCGTTGAACCAGTTAGATGCCCAGCCCTCACCACGGGCATCTACCGACACTGCCTGTTTACATCCAATGAAAATGTTGTTCTGCACTGTATTGTCCCTGCCGCCTCCAATCATAACACCCTGTCCAACATGCTGGAAAATGTTATCTTCAATGGTGGTACCGCACAGACAGTCATCCAGATATACACAGATTACTCCGTCGAAGTTGCCTGGTGTTGAGATGTTTGGAACAATATCGTGAAAGTAGTTATCCCGGATAATATTTCCTCTTTGCGTAAGGTCCCTTCCGTCATACACAGCTCCTGCATCACCAGTATCGGTGCACACATTGTGAATATTATTAAATTCAATCAGCTGGTTGTTTCCGGCGAAGGCAATTGCTTGATGAGGTGCATCGAATATATCGTTATGGTCTATCAGATTACCCACACCTGATACTGATATTCCGGGATGGTATGTAAAATCCCACTGGGCATATCTGTCGATGGTGCAGTTCGTAACGTAATCGCCGCCTGGTGCTAAGGTTTGCCGATTTCCACATGATATGTCTATTCCAGTATCACCCAGATCATCCAAAGTACAGTTTACAACGCCTGAATAGTAACTGGAAGACATGTCAATTCCATCATTACCCATATCACGTACGGTACATCGTGACACCTTGTCGTGACCACCCCCATTGATAACAATTCCACTCGACCTTCCACATTCTAACCGAACATTATCAATGCTCACACAATCTGCACTATCCATTTGAATAAGCGGTTGGTTTAGAATGGATATTTGAGCTTTTTCAGGCTGGAAATTGGTGGGAGGCCAGAAAATGAGAATTCCATTTTTGGGTTCAATATAGTACTGATTTGGACCATTTATAGCTTGTGGTGCATTCATTATGTAAAAGCGTCTGTCGGGTTTATAGCCATATCCACTGATTGGAGGCGATGTTTTAATTATATGACTGGCTGTATCTATGGATGCAACTTTATCGTATGATTCAGCCCAATCAAAATCCCAGTATCCATGCACCCAAAGTCCAGGATCTTGTTCCATACCTGAAGGCACCTCACCACCATAACTGATATAATTAGTTCCCGTATCATGTCCCGTGTGCAGATATCCGCTGTCTGGGTATCTTGCGATCGTCATTCTCCTGCCCGAGTAGAAAAGTTCAGCAGGTTGAACTGGCACATTCAATCCAAATCCCTGATGTTCAATATTGCCGAAATG
>JAJZFJ010000150.1 GCA_021805395.1 bacterium | reverse complement strand
ACCGCAGAGCGTGTTCTGCCCTACTTTAACTCCAAAATTATTCCCTCACTCAAATCTGGCAATGATGTCATCATCTCCGCACATGGCAACAGTTTGAGAGCTATTGTGATGACATTAGACCGTTTGAATGAAAAAGAGGTAATAGCGCTTAATATTCCTAATGGTGTTCCGATTGTATACGATGTGAACGCTAACGGTGAAGTTGAAAACAAGGTAGAACTTTAAGGATGCTCAGAACGGGAGGAGCAATTGGACTTACGCCGTATCCGGCACTCCTCCTGGTTTTACTGGCAGTCTGCACCTACGCCATCATAGTTTCACTGTTGAGAATACGCACAGCATACAACTGGAAGAACGCTGCGAAAAAGTTCAATGGTGAGATCAAACTGAAGAATGTCACCACCCCTGAACTGATCCACGGGCATATTAAAGATAGACCGTTTGTGATTGAGACTGCCGTAAGTAATGAGGATGATGCTCCCTATCATCATACCAGAGGTGCGATGCCCATCTCGAATCCCTCTACTCTGATAGCAGGCTTAAGACACAAATCGTGGCGCGAAGAGTTTCAATCCCGAAAGACCGATGACCTTCCGTTTGTGGATAATCCCGAGTTCTCACGACTATTCCTCAGTATAAGCAGTGACCAGGAAACTTTTAGCAGGATTCTGACAGCTAAGATGCAGTCAACTCTGATGAAGTACAATGATGTCGAGATCTACATTCATGCGGACGAGATTGAGTGGAAACGATATGGACTTGTGAACGACTATCGATCCCTGACAACTCTAACCGACCTGATCTACGATCTGGCCTTGGAGATCGACGCTCTACCGTTCACACCCATTATGAGCAGTACACGTGATCAGCGAGAGGCGCTCATAAACAAGGGCGTCTGATATATTCATTTGTGTTATGAAGAGAGTGTATGCTTGAATTGCTGGTAGTGGGGTTTGCTCATAACATGGCTTCTTGCACTTCGGTCTGTTCAGGCTGCACAAGTTCCCTATCCTTAAGCAGAACTCCATGATTTACATAGTCTGCAAGGTCGTCTGCAGTGTAGGACTGGTTACCTACAATATCCGACATCAGCACCTTCTCAACAACCATCACACCATCTACCATATTTACTACACATGTGCCTGTTTGAGCAGCTTTAAGCCGTGCTGACCTATAAGCTCTCTGCAAGGCAGCCTCAATTTGCAGATGCCGTTCTGTTTTGTGAGTAATAAATTCTCGTGGCTCCATATTCACCTCCAGCTAATCAACTCAGCAGGATCTTTTGATCCATCATAAAGTGACCATTCATCCACAATAGCTTTATAGACATTTTCAAAATTATATTATCCTGAATTATATCTGCGATGAATTGTTGCTTCAGGAATATTATGCCCACCCTGAGCTACCCTCTGTTTTACCCTCGAAATTGCCATCTCCACATTTGGCAACCGGAGAAATACAAGCTCTACCGTATATCCCCTGCTTTGCCATTCGGGAATCATCCTTGCATAGCCTAAGCCACTTAAAGTTGTTTCGATGGCAAAGTCATCATGGTTTGCAATTCGCTCCTCCAGTGTTTTCAACATCAGCTTCCCTGCTTTCACTCCGGTAGGTTCTAAGCTAAAGGGTGATAACCCTGCTGCAATCATATCTGCATTGATGAAAATGGAGTCGTTAATTTCTTTTGGTAAGAATTCCCTGGCAAACGTTGTCTTACCTGCACCATTTGGTCCAGCAATGATTAAAGCCCTAAGATACTCCATGTTGTATCCATTTTCTTTCGTGAGAGATCTTATTCAGGCTAGTATAGAAGTGAATAGGTTCGACTACCTTTACAGGTGTTGGTTGAGACAAGTTGCCTGATAATAATGCACATTTGCGAATCCGAAAACAGTAAGCTCGTTATTCCCTCCACCCACAAGGTGACCCCCTCAGGCAAGACGCGCTCTGCCCAGCCTCAGATAAGGCGCATGTGACGCAGCCGCAACGCGTTGGTTACTACAACCACATCGCTCATTGCCATTGCAAAAGAGGAGAACATTGGGTTAAACAGACCTACCATGGCAAGTGGGATGCATACAACATTGAACCCGAATGCCCAGAACAGGTTCTGCTTGATGATCTGCATTGTGCGTCGTGAGAGGTTGAATGCATCCGCAACTCCCTTCAGGTCGTTGCGAAGCAGCCCGATGTCGGCTGCCTCCATGGCAACATCCGACGCCCTCCCCATAGCTATACCTATATCTGCGCTAGCCAGCGCTGGAGCGTCATTCACGCCGTCTCCTACCATTGCAACTACCACACCGCTCTTCTGCAAGTCGGTTACTGTTCCCGCCTTCCTGTCTGGCTTGACGCCCGATATCACCTTTTCGATGCCAACCGCTGCCGCAACGGCTCGGGCGGTGACAGCGTTATCCCCTGTAAGCATGGTTACCTGCAGCCCCATCTGTTTGAACAGGGTTACCGCATCTTTCGAGGTAGCACGGATCTTGTCCTCGACGGAGATGACTGCTTCCACCTGAAGGTCTATTGCAACGAGTACGGATGTCCTGCCCAGCTGCTGCTGACTGGCAAGTATCTCTCGTGGCTTCTCAGCGAGTGAGATCCCCTGCCCTTCTATCAGCTCCTGATTGCCTATCACGACGGTCCTGTCATCCACCTTTGCCACGACACCCGAGCCTGCCAGACTGTGAAACTCTGATGCTGGCAGTAGATCGGATGCCCCTGAAACAATCGCCTTAGCCACTGGATGCTCAGAGCCATGCTCCGCGGAGGCGGCAAGCTGCAGCACCTCTGCCTGTGAACGAGCGCCCACAGGGGTGACATCCGCGAGGGTGAGATGTCCTTCGGTGACTGTGCCAGTTTTATCCAGCACAACATGCGAAACCCTGCATGCTCTCTCCAGTGCACCACCGTTCTTGATGAGCACACCCATATCTGCTCCGCGGCCAGTTCCCACCATGATGGCAGTGGGTGTGGCAAGTCCCAGTGCACAGGGGCAGGCTACCACCAGGACCGAGACGGCAGGGATGAGCGCCATCACCAGAGGCTCATGGAGACCAAACAGCCTGATAAGAAACGTAAGCATCGCTATCACTAAAACGATTGGCACGAATACACCAGATACTTTGTCTGCCATGCGCTGCACTGGTGCCTTGCTTCCCTGAGCTTCCTGCACTATATGTACAATACGCGCAAGCACTGTGGCAGACCCGGTGGCCACTGCCTTGTAGAGCAGCGTACCACTTCCATTGACGGTGCCGCCTACAAGGTTGTCACCCTCTCTCTTGTCCACAGGCACACTCTCACCAGTGAGCATGGACTCGTCAACGGCTGACGTGCCAGACAGCACCTGGCCATCCACTGCAACCCGTTCACCGGGACGAATACGCAGGGTATCACCGGGTTTGATGAGCTTAATATCCACATCCTCTTCAACTCCAGCACTGTTTATGCGCGATGCTCTGGCAGGTATGAGGGACACTAACGATTTGATAGCGCCATTCGCACGGGATAATGCCCTCGACTCCATCACGTGACCCATCAGAATGAGAGTGACGATCACGGCAGCACTGTCAAAATAGAGTTGTGCTCGGTTGCCAGCAATTAGCTCTCCCAGGCTCAGAACAAAAGCCATGGAGCTTCCTATTGCAACGAGGGTATCCATGGTAGCTGTGCCAGATCTCAGCGCACTTATAGCTCCTGAGAAGAACCCTCTGCCCAGCCCAAACACCACAATGGCTGTAAGGAGTGCGGATAGATAGTCTAAAATAGCACTATGGTTCGGCCATAGCATGGCTAATGCAACTACCGGTATAGAAAGTATGGCAGCTGCTAAAAAGCGTTTGAAGCCATGGTCCGTTTTGACCTCCTCCTGCGCTGGGAGATCTTCAAACGGATGTGCACCGTAGCCAGCTTTTTCGATGGCAGCAATAAGGGAGTCCTGTGAGACAGTGAGTGGGTCGTAATCTACAGTCGCACGTCCTGTTGCCAGATTGACAGCCGCTTCGGTAACCCCTCCGACCTTCAGGAGTGAACGTTCCACGCGACCCACACAGGATGCACAGTGCATCCCTTCCACCACGAACTCCTCATGGGCGGTGGCGTGCTCTTTCTCAGCAGTCGTCATAACTATGCATCCTCCTGTTCCCTACAATGGGTGGAATCTAGACAGCGGGGCTAGCTCCGTACCCCTCCTCATCCACTGCAGATATCATCTGATCAACCGTTACCACATCTTCCTGGTATCTAACTTCTGCAGAGTTGGTGGAAAGACTCACATCCACGCTTTCAACTCCATTGAGAGCTAGCAGTCCGTTGGTTACATGCTTGACGCAGGCATCACACTCCATGCCTGTGATGTTAAGTTTAATGTTTTTCACTTGATTTCACCTATTTCAAAAATCTATTTAGAACCAGTTTGATTTCGTTTAGAAGATCTTCATCGGTTTGGACAGACGCATCAGAATGATCCTGACCCGAACCGTGACCTATAACACATGTTTTAATGTGACTTGTTAACAGTTCAACTCCAACAGCGTCGAGCGCTGCACGTACTGAAGAGATCTGGTTCAGTATATCTACACAGTACCTCTGCTCTTCAACCATTTTTTGAATACCACCTACCTGACCCTCAATCCTTCGGAGCCGGGTAAGAATCTGTTTGTTAACTTGTGTATCCAAAATCCACTCCTATGTATATATACCCCATGGGGGTATATATCGTTGCACAATTATAGCCTCGTTTTTACAAATATCTGTTTTAGTCTTTCGAACTCATTAGGTGTATTTGCACTGCTCATCACATCAGGAGTGTCAGCAGCATCTCGCCAAACCTCTTCACTTATCACCTGAACATTCAACTGTTTTAAGCCCCGATGAATCGATCTGCCTCCACTATCGAAAAAACCTTGAAGTTTATTCACTGCACTTTTACTGTAGAGAGCACAGAGTCCTTCCAGATAGTCACCTCTCTGCGGTACCACAGCATCCGATACCCCGTCGAAGCTGGATATTAACAGCTCCAGTAGCTCGCAGGATAGCAGCGGCATATCACAGGCAAGCACCAGGCGCATACGCTCTCCTGAACATGAAAAGCCTGTGAGTATCCCTCCTAACGGCCCTTCACCAGGATAGTTATCAGGAATGATGCGGCAGTTAGCAGTTGCACTTTCAGGTGGAGGCGAACCAACAACCGTAACGGAAGTGGTTAATTGCGAAACAGTAAGTATGGTGCGCTGCAGCAGTGTCTGGCCATCAAGCAGCAGAGCTGCCTTATCCTCACCCATACGACTGCTGCGCCCACCTGCCAGAATAACAGCGCCTATGCGTTCACTCATCCCGATTTGGCTCATCTGTTTTAGCCGCAGCCTGCGATGGCGCTAACGGATCGATAGCAGCTTTCTCTATCGGCTCAGGCACTCCAGCCCTCCTGCTAAACAGCACAGACAGCTCCACGCCAAATAGAAGTGCCAGCACGGAGTAGTCTACCCATAGTACCAGTGCTATCAACTCGCTGAGGGATCCGTACAAACGATTATACGGAGCGAATCTGGCAACGATGTAACCAAACAGAAGCTTCAGTATCTGCCAGATAACAGCAGCCACCAAAGCCCCTTTCAGCGCACTGCCTGAGTGAACGCTGGCAGATGGCAGCAGTTTGTAAAGCCAGTAGAACAGCAGTGTTGTGAGTACAAGGGGAAGTATTACCACCACAAAAGGGGAGATATATCCCGCATTCAAGGTGGGGAAATATCGCTTATAGCTATCTGTTGCAAGTGCACTTAATGCAAAGTTCATTCCCAGGAGTACCAGTGAAATAAGTGTGGCAACAAATGCAACTCCACGCTTGATATACCACTTGCGTCTGTCTGGAACTCCCCAAATCTGATCCATAGCCTCCTCTAGCACCATGAATGCTCCCTGCACACTGATAAAGAGCCCGATTAAACCGAAAAGTCCCAGCACCTTTTTGTGTTCAAGCACATTTTGAAGCAGCGATTTAAGGAAGTTGGTTTGGATTGGGATAAAGCTGCGAATGGATACGATAAGATCGTGTAGTGCATGCTGCTGATTGCCAATCAGAAAACCAAGAAGTGCAATGCCAATCAGCATAAGGGGGATCAATGAGAGCAGAATGTTAAAGGCACATGCCTGAGCCAGCATCGGTAGTCGGTGGTCGTTTGTGGATTGGTACACGCTCTTCAGTTCACTGATAGAGAGATATTTCACTTGCCTGTTCTCCCCATGCCGAATAGTTTGCAATGATAGACTAGCGTGATTTCAATTGTCAAACGGGTTACTACTCTTCCAGGACAATCTGCTCCAGTTTTGAGACAACGCACTGCATTGCCCTACCTCTATGACTGATACGATGTTTTTCAGCAGGTGTTAGCTCAGCCATGTGGCACTTCATTTCAGGGAGGTAAAAGATGGGATCGTAACCGAAACCATTCGAACCTTTAATCTCATGGGCAATACGTCCGCTGCACACTCCGCGACACTCTATACTCTCTCCATTCAAAAACTGTACCACCACAGAACATTCAAAGTGACAGGTTCTCTGATCATCTGGTACATCCTTCATAAGCTCAAGGATGTGCCTCATCTTCTCCTCAAAGGAAGTATTCTCCCCTAGGAAACGGTGTGAATGCACTCCAGGCGCCCCATTCAGGGCATCAATTACCAGTCCGCCATCATCCGCAATAGTGGGCAGTCCCGAGCTTTGCATCATGCCGACTGCCTTTAATCTGGCGTTCTCAATAAAACTGTCACCTGTCTCCTCTATGGCTGGAAGTGGAGGTAAATCTGACAATGTGACAGTTTTCAGGGCAGGAAGAGATGCCGTCAGGATTTCAGACATCTCCCTGCCCTTTGCTCTGTTGGTGGTTCCAATTAGCAGGGTAATCCCGGTCACAGAATGTTCTCGAGCGCTGATTTCTGAAGTTTGAATAGCTGATCCACTCCTGTCTGGGCAAGATCCAGCAGCCTGTTCAGCCTGTTCCTGTCGAATGGAATGCCTTCAGCAGTTCCCTGAACTTCCACATAGCGTCCCTTGTCCGTCATCACCACGTTCATATCTACGGCGCAGCGATGGTCCTCCTCATAGCACAGGTCTGCGAGTTCATCGCTGCCAAGCACACCTACACTGATAGCAGCTACCTGTGACGTAAGCGGCATACGGCTGATTGCGCCCCGCTTCACCAGTCCGCGACACGCCTCCGCCAGGGCGACATAGGCACCGGTAATGGCGGCGCAGCGTGTGCCGCCGTCGGCTTGGAGCACGTCGCAGTCTATCCAGATGGTGCGCTCACCCAGCACAGGCATCTCGACGACTGCGCGCAGGCTCCTTCCAATCAGCCTCTGGATCTCCACGGTTCGCCCTCCAGGCCCGCTTCGGTTCTCTCTTGCGGTTCGCACTGTGGTTGCCCTCGGGAGCATGCTGTACTCTGCAGTGAGCCAGCCCATCTCGCCATCCTGCTTGCGAAATAGTGGCAGCTTCTCCTCAACCGAAGCAGTGCAGATAACTTTTGTGTTCCCTATCTCAATGAGGCATGACCCCTCAGCATTGGGCATAAAGCCCCTGGTCAGCTTAGTTGGCCGGATCTGTGCGCTGCCTCGTCCATCCACTCTCGGCATATTATGAATTCCTTTACGTTATTGGTTACTTGCAATATTAGTAAGTACGAAGGAAGATTCCTTCATTTTCATTATTCATGCAAATAAAGAGACATGTTACGATTAGGTCACGGAAATTAGTAGATGGTTAATTTGCATCCAGAAACTGACTAATTGTCTTCTTACTAAGAAGATCTCTTTTATTCTCATTAACTCGATTATAAATTCTTCATAGTTCTGTGCATTATTTTAGGTCAATTATCAATCTTACGGTGATTGTTTCAGAGTAGAACGAATATGTTACAAACCTTGTGAAGCTGGATGATGTGGTGGCTACGACCATCTTGCTTCACCTTAATGATATATAACGTTTCTATCTAATAATATGTATACATAGGTTTTATTTATTTCAAAGTTATATTTACAGAGTTTGATTTCGTATCTGTTGGAGCATGTAATTTCGATGGCAAGAATTTCTTTTCAAATGCAAGATGAAAACCATATGCTAATATCAGTGATAAGGCAAAAGAACTAATTGGATAAACAATGTAAATGATATTTGAATTCATTATTGAATGTGAGAACATATATGCTAAAAATGAAATAACTATATCATGGACTAAATATAAACTATATGAAAATACACCAAGTATTTCCATTGTTCTGATTTGCAATATACGAATTATGAATGAATGTTTAATATCATCCGATAATAATTGTTTAGTTGATTTAATAATGAAGCATAAAATACACAATCCGGTTGATATTTCTTGAAAAGCTGAACCACCAAATGAAATCCCATATTTATCTTGGATGATAATTATTATAATTGTCAATATTAAAAAGATCAAATATAAATTGTTCCAAATTTTGGATTTATGCAGTGTGACATATCTACCCTGTTTTGAAAAGTTAATGCATGACCCTGTCATTCCAAAAATAAATAACAAGATGAACCAAGGGTGTGATTGTAATAATATTGGAAGAAATGTGTATGCGGGTAATATAAATATTAACGAGGTAATAATAACCAATACCAATGGTCCAAATCTTCTAAAAATAGGCAATAAGATCAGTGCAAACAAGAAATATATTTGCCATTCAACACCCACAGACCACATCGGGCCATCAATTGTAAATATCCATTTTGTGAGATTATGGATTAGGAATAAGTGGGTAATAATACTATCATTTGTTAATGATAATGGAATAGCGATAACATGGAATATATTTTCATTTCGGAGCAATTTTATTGTAACCAAGCTTATAAATAGTGCAGCATAATATGGAGGAAGAATTCGTCTGGCTCTTCGTATAATGAATCCACTTACCCCTCCTTTCAATTTCATCTCCGGATGTCTCGCAACAGGAAGCATTAACAGGTAACCTGATAACACTATGAAGATAGCTACAGCATCTGTACCATAGTTGAAGATATAAAAATGCAGAATATGTTCAATATGATAAAATAGTGGGCTCAATTTTTTCCCACTATTAGTTAAACCCATATTAAGGATACTTATGTGATAGCATACAACATATAATGCGGCCAAACCTCTTAAACCATCAAGATACTCTAACCGAACTTGTTTAGCTTCGAGAGTAGGATATGGCTTGTCATTCAAGTTATTGTTCTGCAATTCGATTCTCCAATTGGAAAGAATACATCTCTGATATTAGGAACTAGTGATATGAGTCTTGTATCTTCTTTGATTATGGACTATTTTATCTAAATTCCTTATGTTTATAGCTACATTATATTGTGTAGTAATGGTCTACTCTATTATAGACACACATGGTTGTAAGTTGCATGGTACCATCTGATATCAAAATATATTCTCTTTAGTGTACAAAGAAAACATATCTCAATCGTATTCCGCAGTCAATTTTTCTCCTATCTTCATATTGCTTTATCAAATTATGGTCATTATATCTTTATTCGCATCTCTAGCAAATAGCAAATATACGTGCTAACCACCTGAGAAGATGTATACTATATGAATACTCGATATCAAACTGATGAAGGTAAGAGAAATATTGAAGATTTTAGCCATTAGCCATGCGTGCGTCACCGATGTTAATCAACAGCTGTTTGTGGAACTAGCAAGAATAGGTGATAACCAGATTGAACTCGTGGCGCCATCATCCTGGAAATCAGAGTACTCTTCAACACCCCAAAATCTGAAACTGCTCGATTCCGTAAATTTCCCGGTGCACTCTTTTCCCGTATACTTTTCAGGTAACTTAACGTTGCATTTTTACAAAGGTGCTCTCACAAAGATTGTTCGGAAATTTGACCCGGATGTAATATTTATAGACCAGGAACCATGGGCATTTTCTACAGCGCAGTGGCTTTCCCTGGCAGTAAGATTTAAAAAACCAGCAGTGATCTATACAAAACAGAACATTTACAAAAACTATCCTCTTCCATTTCGAATCCTGGAAAAACGCTGTTATTCCATTGCGAAATCCATCATGGTAATTAACAAAGAGACGGAGGATGTTCTTCGAAAGAAGGGATATACCGGCCCAGCACCAGAACTAGCGCATGGATGTGATCTTTCCCTTTTCTATCCGGGAGACACCGCCGAGATGCGAAAGAAACTTGGACTTACTGGTACTGTTCTGGGTTATATGGGAAGACTGGTACCCGATAAGGGGATTGATGTGATGATTAGGGCAGCAATAAAATTACGTGAAACCAATCAGGATATCTCTTTGCTAATTGTAGGCTCAGGTGAGGAAGATGCATCGCTTAAAGAGTTGGTAGCCTCATCCTCGCTGCCACTAAACGTAGTTTTCACGGGAAGTGTACCACATAGGGAAGCTGGTGATTATATGCGATGCATGGATATATTTGTTCTATGCTCTCGCACCCGTTCAAACTGGAAAGAGCAGTTTGGAAGAGTGATTGTGGAAGCCATGGCTTGTGGAGTTCCTGTAATTGGATCTGACAGCGGGCATATTCCTGTACTCATAGAGCAGACTGAAGGTGGTCTTGTTTTTAAAGAGGACAACGTTGAAGATCTAAAAGATAAGATTAAACAGCTGATAAATAACCCAAATACAAGAGAACAGATGGCGTTGTCTGGCAGAAAATATGTCTCAGAACATTTCACTCATAAAGCGGTGGCAGAAACCCTGAATTCAATCCTGTTTAAGGCAGCAGGCTAAATCATTCTCCGCCTGTATTGCTGAGACTGATGCATAAACGCACATATCTAATGTAAAAGTCTTCCATAGTCAATCGTGTAGTTCAGTTCATGAATACGTTCCCCTACAGGTTTTGCAGGATTACCTGCAAAAATGATGTAAGGG
>JAJZFJ010000196.1 GCA_021805395.1 bacterium | reverse complement strand
GCAGTAGAACGTGCCAGGAGGAGGGGGGATGGCGTAGCCAGAGGGGGTGGAGACGCATTGCCAGGTTAGCGGGCACAGCACTGAAGTACCGTGCTGAGAGCCAAAAGCCCACCTGCGTGGCCTAGACGCGATAGGCTGCTTCCTGGTTTGGCATTGTCGGCAGACTGGTGGATAGCCCTAGCCTTTCGCACTTGCAGCTGGATGGTCATCCACATGCTGAAAGGTAAGATTAAGTGCAAATGGCTTATGCGCAATAGCCATTTTGCCATCACCCTACTTTCAAATGCTTACCTTATCTCCTCTTTACAACATCCATTTAGCAGATTCAATATCACTCTCGATACTATTGTGTGTCTCATGGAAATTCGAGACAACAACAATCATTATCAGGAGTTTGAGAATAGAAGACAAGAATATTTCAGAGGGTAGGAGCAAGAAGCTGCAAAGCATGGTAGTTGAATACGGTGTATCGGGTAGAACTGACATACACAAGCATTCAGAGGAAGATAGTACAGATGTTTGTAAATTAGCCATATCGCTCATTGATCAGGACGATCTCGAAGGAGCAAAGGCACTCTTAGTACCATTAGCGGATAAGAATGATGTGTCAGCACAATTCATTCTGGGCATTATCATGTTGATGTCTGATCTAGACGCGGAAAAGCATAGAGGCTGTCAGCTAATAGAGTTGACTGCAGAAGGTGGACTAGCAGATGCCCAGTATGTTATGGGCTTAATTTACGAACGTGGATCTTATGGTATCACTGGAAATATGCAGAAGGCTTTCGAATATTTCAGCCTGTCTGCAGAACAATTCCATCCGCCAGCTCTCCACAGTCTTGGTGAAATGCATTTAAATGGTGAGGGTGTCCCGCTAAATTATGAAGAGGCATTTCATCTGTTTCACAGGGCTGCGGAGTTGGGATATCTGGATTCACAAGTCTGTTTGGGTAATCTTTATGAAAGAGGACTTGGTGTAAGACAGAACTATGAAGAAGCTGCCAGATTGTATCGCCAGTCTGCAGAGCAGGGCAATTCAGAAGCCCAGTACTACATAGGCTACCTCACTGGCAAAGGGTACGGTGTAGAGCGGAACGCAATGGAGGCGTTAGAATGGTATAAAAAGGCTGCGGAGGGTGGTCATGCGCCCTCGCAATACCATGTTGGTGATGCGTACCGGAGAGGTGAGGGGCTTCCGAAGGATGAAAAGAAGGCTGTGGAATGGTTTATGAAATCGGCTGAACAGGGCTGTTACCCAGCTCAGTTTTGGCTGGGGTATGCGTACGAATGCGGCATTGGTATAGAAAAAGATATTCACAAAGCGATTGAATGGTACACCAAATCGGCAGAACATAAGTTCTGCAGGGCGCTCCAGGCACTGGCTGGGCTGTACTACTTTGGTACCGACGTCCCTCAAGATCATGTTCAGGCGGAAAAGTGGTTTCGTGCAGCAGCAGAGCAAGGCGATCTTGTTGCTACTGTTTTCATGGGCGTACTCTATAAAGATGGCACCGGTGTGACCAAAGATGATAATGTTGCTGTGGAATGGTTCAGGAAAGCAGCTGAGGCGGACTATCCCTTAGGGCAGTTTTATCTTGGTATCATGCATGAAGATGGTGCCGGAGTAGAACAGGATTATCACAAAGCACGTGAACTGTACATGGCGGCTGCAGAAGGCGGTATCGAATCGGCTCAATCCTGTTTAGGTTATCTTTATCTGGAAGGGCTCGGAGTGAGCGAAGACACCGTACAAGCTCTTGCATGGTTTCTGATTGCTTTCTCGTCTGGAGACGAGGATGTGGAAGAGGATCTCAATAGCTTAATGGAGGAGTGCACACAGGAAGAGATTGCAAAAGCTCAACAGTTAGCTGCGGAGTGGTTAGCCAATCATCCTGAAAAGATTGGGAATGAATAACAAAATCCAGATTCCTGAATAGTGCCTTAGCAGTATCTGAGATTTAAGTTAATGTTATGTGTACAGGGATATGGCGAAACAGGTAACACTGATTAGCCATATCCTTCAAAGCTTTACCGCCGGTTGTTCATGTATTTGGTTGTCACAATGACCAGTACTGAGTTTTATCAATACGGAAATCACTTTTGCGACAAAATATCACACAGGTACAAGCAATATAAATATTTGAAACCTTATCAGGTATTATTCGTCAATACAATCTAAATTACTGCTTATTATCTGGAAACTGCCATGTTAGTTTCTGTTGAAAACGATACAAGCTCACGCTCTAGCCTGCCAAACTCACTTGCTAGAAGAAGCATGCCAACCAAGAGACGCAAAGCTAAACATGCCGCTGGTCATTATGCAGCTCAGAAAATACCGTCCAATATGGTAGCAGGTGAGAGCTACGGTGTAAGCGTTAGCATGAAGAACATTGGTTCTACCACATGGACTCCCTCTGGTCTATATCGCCTCGGTTCACAGGATCCTGAAGATAACGAGATGTGGGGTATGGGCAGGGTTGTAATGCCTATAGCCTCAGCAGCTCCAGGGGACACTGTGGAGTTTGTGTGGACAGTAACAGCACCGCTTACACCGGGAAGCTATGCCTTTCAGTGGGAGATGGTGCAGGACGGTGTCGAGCACTTTGGTGACTTCAGCCCGCTGGTCACTGTAACAGTCGCAGCCAGTGAACTCGGTGTACCTGATGGCTTGCT
>JAJZFJ010000079.1 GCA_021805395.1 bacterium | reverse complement strand
GAGACAATAAACGAACATAACACAAAACAGTGATGAATACGCACGTTAAAACAACAGTAAAGCTAACAAATAGCGTGCGCTCGATAGGTCTGCGCATTAAACTCACCTTATCTTTCAGGTTGTGAGGGCCAGAAAGTCTCTATTGATCGCTATTGTATATAATCGGTGAAACCGGCGAACATCTTCAGGTGTAATTTAGATGCTTAAACAATTTTATCCGGATTGGAACTATCTCAATATCAGAACTGTTTGACATTATGGTATTCTTGTTTATGTTTCTTTTCGGTGCTACAGGTATCCTTCAAGGTTGGCAAGATTTGTGAGGATTTTGCTTGAATTACCTCTATAGCATGCTACCTGACACTATTGGGTGCATCGTCTTTTCTGAATCTATCAAGTTTCATTTCGAGGAAGGTCTAAATGAAGAAGAACTCTACCAGTCCACTGATGCGTGGTATAACGACCACATTACTTACCCTCTCTTCTCTGTTCACCAGTCACACAGTTCATGCCCAGCCCGTTGCACAGCCTGTTCAGCCACAATATAAGCTGTCAGTCCTTAGAAAAATGCTTGGAGGACATATCTTTCAGCGTGCTCCCTTTGGTTTAGGGTTGTCTACACTATTCAAAAACTGTTTTGAGCCTCCAAACGGGAACTTGTACGCGCTGGCGCAGTACATTTACCCTCGTGCTTACCCTAACGATAGCATAAATTACTCCGCTGAAGAAGCTGCCATTCTGCACCAGACACAGATGCAGGGCGGACCTTTGAAGATGCATTTCAACAACCAGCAAAGCAGTAATGCTCAGAGCATGGCTGTTGGACCATTGGGTTTTGTTGGCGGCGGCACCCTTAACGGTTACTGGAATCAGGATGGGCCGGTTAATATGCCACCTCCTTATGAATGGGGGTTTGGTAATGGTGACATGATCGGTCGGGTAAATGATGCAGTGATAGATCCAAATAACCCCGATACAATATACATTGCCTCAGCAGGTGGTGGAGTTTGGAAAAGTATTGATGGGGGAAACAGCTGGGTACCACTTTCAGACAAATGGCCGCTGCTTCCAACCTCCTGCGTTGTTGTAGATCCTGCTAATAGCAATGTTGTCTATTGTGGTACGGGTGATATTCTTGGCGGACCAGGAATAGGGATAATGAAATCCACGAATGGCGGCCAGAGCTGGACATCTGAAGGTCAGAGCATATTTGGAACTAATTCAGTTCGAAAAGTACTGGTCGATGTCAACAATTCAAATACTATACTTGCTGGATATGGAGGTCCAGGAGCTGGAGGGATTGCACGCTCTACAGATGGAGGAACAACATGGACTTCGGTACTTCAGGTTCCCGGAACAATTTCAGACATTGCATACAGCATCCCGAATGCTCAGGGGCAGAGATATCTCTACGCATCCAGTGAGAATGGTGGTAATGCTGGAGGGATCTACCGCTCTTCCAATGATGGATTGACATGGAGTTTGGTTGGAGCTAATATGGGCATTGGAACTTGTGATGTTGCTCCTTCTGCCACAGACGCGAATACGGTTTATGCATATGATTACTATCATCAAACAGTTATGATGTCAACAACAGCTGGATCGAGTTGGACAGACATAGGCGGAAGCTTAAGTCAGAATGGAGGAGCATGGGGACAAGGCTGGTATGATTACTACATACGATGTTCTCAGCAATCTGGACATGATGTAGTTTATGTAGGGCTTTTGGATATTTGGGAATATAATGGCGCATCTGTAGGTGGTGTTCCTCAATGGACATCCCTGCTGAATACATACAATGGAAATGATCTAGCGCATACTGATCAGCATGGAATGGAGTTCGATCCACATAACCCAGCGCACATGCTGATAGGGAATGATGGGGGAGTCTACTCTATGACAGTAAACGGAACCACTGCCAGTACAACCTCATTGAATGCAGGTCTCGTCATTACTCAGTTCTATGGTGTGGATATTAACCCTGCTGAACCAGGATGGATTTTAGGAGGGTGTCAGGACAATGGATCAGAAACATCGAATGTGGGCGGACCAGGGAATACTGATACAAGTAGTTGGACTGCAGTAGGTGGAGGTGATGGTTTTATGGCAATCATTGACTCTACCAATCCTGCCACTCAGTACTACACAGTATACGATAACTCTATTACAGAAACAATGGACTACTGGGCAGGCCAGTTTGATATTTCACCGACTATTACTGCTGGTGAACCACAACCATTTTATACTCCTCTTTACAAAGATCCAAACCAGTCTGTGATATTTACTGCAACGGATCATCTGTATAAATACAATGCCAATACCTTCACCTGGACTGCTGATCTAGGTGGAACAAAGTTGACAAGCGGTGGACTGGTTGATGTTGTGGCAGTGGCTCCTTCAAATAGCAATGTGATCTATACAGGGTCGAATGATGGCAAAATATATATGTCTACAAACGGTGGAACCAGCTGGAATGCAATTGATGGCAGCAAGTTTTTTTCCGTTAGTTCCATCGATGTTCTCGCTTCCAATCCGAATTCAATTCTTGTTGGAGGAAACGGTGTAGA
Source organism: bacterium (assembly GCA_021805395.1). GTDB lineage: Bacteria > Armatimonadota > Chthonomonadetes > Chthonomonadales > Chthonomonadaceae > JAJZFJ01. The sequence continues at coordinate 118 of JAJZFJ010000079.1, read as the reverse complement.
TGGTGGACATGTTTATACCTGTCTGAATACAGCATCTCCTACCTGGAACAATATTGACGGAACTGGTTTGTGGGCACTGCCAAATATGTATGTGACAGCAGTTGCAAGAAACCCGTAC
>JAJZFJ010000160.1 GCA_021805395.1 bacterium | reverse complement strand
TGTGAGCGAAGCGCTACAGTGAAACGATGTTGTGAACATCTCTGCAGACTGAAGCAGAAGATCCTTGATTGCCTTCTCGTGGATTTCCGGATTATCTATTGTTGCTTCAACATTGATCTGCTCTGAGAGAGCTAAAGCGATACTGTTACTTATTTCGGAAAAGAGTGAGGTAAGACCGTCTATCTCTCTTGCTGTAATATCTGGCATGGAAAATCCTCCCTTGAAAAGAAAAGGCTGTTAAGCGCTGCGTCTAGATGATGGTGTTTCAGTCGACTCTGATTCACGCGTTACTCTGCTGATGTACACTGCCAGTTTTTTACCACGGGTTCCTGGCTTACCTCGGAACTTCACACTCCTGTCAACCATCACCTCAACCTCCTCCTGCTGGCCTCTATCCAGTGTCACCACATCGCCAACTTTCATATCCAGCAGCTCCTGTACCGAAAGTGAGGCCCGCCCTAACTGAACGGAAAGAGTTAGCGATGTTCTCTCTAGTCTCTTTGCCAGAACTGGAGCATATTTACCTGTGTTTTTCTTGCTGCTGGAAAACCATCGCTGGGCACTCAACTTGGGAGTAATAGGTTTGAGCAAGAGATATGGAATACATACAGACATTGCTCCTCGGAGGTCGCCTACCTTAATCTCAAACAGAATTGAAACAACAACATCATTCGGAGGTACAATCTGTACAAATTGTGCCTGTGTTTCCATACTTTCTCTCTTTGGTGTGAACTGCGCTATTCCTTCCCAGGCTGTGTGGAAATCATTGAGTGCTCTGTATATGACAGAATCTGCCAATGCCTTCTCTATGTCTGTGAGAACACTTGAACTTTTTGTCATGGAGCCAGGGCCACCAAGCAGTCTGTCTATCATGGATAGAATCACATTGAACTCCATCTCCAGAATAGCCTGTCCAGATAGAGGAGCCATACTGAAGATGTTGATTATACTGCTGGTGAGTGACCTGATATATTCGTCATACGGGACCTGCTCTACACTCACCAGATCAACATGTACTGGTACTCTGAGGTAGGCAGATAATGAGGAAGCATAGAGTCTTGCAAATGTTTCATGCAGCATTTGCAGCGTTCGCAGCTGATCTTTTGCAAACTTGTCGGGGCGTCTGAAGTCATAAACTTCATAAGCTATAGGACCGTTTGAACGACTAATTGGTGTAGTGGTAGGTGCAATTGTCTGGGAGGTGGAGGCGGCGGCCACATTGCTGTTTCCTCCACCACGCAGAGGAGCCTGCTCAACGGGTGCCTCTGATCCATCTTCATTTAGTGATGCTAAGAGAGCTTCGATTTCAGCTTGGGAGAGAATTTCTGCCACGAAATAGTACCTCGGTGAGCATATTTGCCATTAGTTAGGACAACACCTTCAATCAGTGATGAGTGAGGGAAAACTGTGAACGTGTCTTATATCCCGCTTCTATTATTGGCGATGACTGTAGACATCTTCAGGTCTCTTTTTAAGCAAAGATCCAAATCAGAAGATGTATGTTGATATGGAAGGATTTCTGATAATTGAAGTAGAAAATGGCTATAGTAATTTATGGAAATGAACAAAGGAGTTTCATATCATGAAAGCCAAACGTGCAATTTTATCCATCCTTATCTCCACTTCCATAATAAACTTCTCCAAAGCAACCAATGCAGATACTCTTACTCTCCATCTCCATCAGCCTGGTCACTGGATTAGAACCGGATTTATTGGACTGAGTTTTGAAGCACCCTCTTTGACAAGCAACAACTTCAATCTCTCCAACAAAGTGTATGTCAACCTTTTAAGGAACCTGGGACCGGGCTGGTTCAGATTTGGTGGTAACTCTGTGGAGTACACCTACTGGAAAAGAGTTCCACCGGGCACACAGGGGCGAATATTATCCACTATTCAGCCTGATAATCTCACGAATGTATTCCGATTTGCACGTGGCATAGGATGGAAGGTTATTCTAGGTGTAAACCTTGGTCACTATAATCCTGAAATGGCTGCAGATGAGGCACATTATGCTGTAATTCATGGGGGTAGTGTTCTTAAGGGAATAGAAATTGGGAATGAGCCTGACTTATTCAATCGGAATGGACTGCGTCCCCGTTCTTACAACTATGCAGCATACCAGAAGGATTTTGTGAATTATGTGCATGCTATCAGGAAAAGAACGCCAGGAGCACCAATAGGCGGACCAGCATTTGCGTATAAGCTACCATGGTTCAAGTCATTCACACAAAATGAAGCAGCAAATACCACACTGTTCACTTTTCACGAGTACCCCACAGGCAAACCGCAGCACCCCACTCCGCAGGTACTTCTTAGCAGATCAGTAACAGACCGTATGTACAACGTTACCAGTACACTTATTGCAGATGCGGCACCTACACATATTTCCGTCCGAATGGGTGAAATGAACTCTGCTTACGATGGAGGTATGCCTGGCACAAGTGATGTATATGCTTCTGCATTGTGGCTGGCTGACGCACTATATACTTTTGCAGACCAGGGAATAGTGGGCGTTAACCTTCATGGTGGTTTTGGAGTGGGAGGTTATACCCCAATTGATGATAATCGGGGTGTATTTACCCCGGCTCCTGAGTATTATGGGGCTCTTCTTTTCCACATTGGCGCTATTGGACATACAGTTCCGGTTACATTGAATACAATTAATAATGTTGGTGCGCACGCAACTATCACAACCTCAGGTACACTTAGAGTGGTGATAATTAATAAAGATGAGTTACACAGCGAGACTGTTTCCATCCCACTGCCCAGCACGTATAGAGCTGGTAATGCAATAATTTTGGATGCCCCCTCATTAAGTTCTAAAAATGGCATTTCTCTTGCTGGATCGTCGGTATCCAAACAGGGAACCTGGCTTCCCAGAACTTCGACAAGTGTTCAGGTTAGGGATGGTGTAGCAAAAGTTACTGTGAGGCCAATTACTGCAATGCTCATCACGTTCCATATTGACATACACAAATCGCATTAAATTAACAGGAGAACTGGCAATGGACTCAAAACCTGATATTCAGTTAAATGGGAAGCGCGCACTCATAACAGGTGGTACAAGAGGAATTGGACGATCGATTTCAAGAACGCTGAGCAAGGCTGGTGTACAGGTTGGCTCGTTTTATCAGTTCAATGATCATCAGGCAGATGAAACTGTAGCAGAACTGAAAAGATTAAACCCTGCTGCAGATGCTTTTGCGATTAAAGCAGACATATCCAGCGAGGCAGATGTGAAACGGGGCGTGGATACATCGCTGATCAGGCTTGGTGGGTCGCCTGATATACTTATTCTGAATGCTGCCGCAGGTGCCTCTGGAGAATTAACCGCAATGAGTGCATCGGATTGGCGTGCACCTTTCGATGTAAATGTGCATGGTGCTTTCCTGATGGTTCAAGCTGTGGCTCCATACATGCCAAAAGGCGGCAGCATCGTTTTCGTGTCGTCTGGAGCAGGGCACGATCCGATGGAAGGTCTCAGTGCCTATGGTGCAAGCAAAGCAGCTGCCAATCATATGGCATTTGTTCTTGCTCAGGAGCTTGGACCAAAAGGTATTCGAGTAAATGTGGTTAGTCCAGGGCACACATATAAAGGCGAAGACAACCCAAATGAGTCACCATCATCCTATACAGAACAACAGGAGATGATTGCACAAACAACAGCATTACGGCGAATTGGTACTGCTCAGGATGTCGCAAATGTTGTGTTATTCTTCTGTTCTGATTTATCCGCTTTCGTGACCGGACAATGGATAAGAGTGAATGGTGGGAGAATTTAAGCAGTTTCTGGGAGAAAAGTAGGAAACTGATAACCAGTGGGTTCCTGAAATACGCCCCTCGCCTGCCCAAGATGCAGCTCCAAATTGCGAGCACCTCTAGCATACAATGACTTTATTAGGTTTGAAGCTATTGCAGGCACAACTATAAGCGGGGTGGATGGTCCCCGGAAATTGAGTTCTTCGCAGACAAGTGCTTCTGCAACCTCTTCGGAGGTAGCAAAACCCGGTCCTACAATGGCACTTGCGGGATGAACATGCGACACCATAAAGCCTGATAGCTCACCGCTTTCCATAACGGCAATTGATGTGTGCCATATCCCCTCACTGTTTTCCAGGAAGTATTTAAAATCCTTCTTTCTGGATAGTCCGGTATGTTTCAGTTCCAGTTCTACCATTCCTTCCAGATCCTCTATTGCTGCATCTCGTACAGTGAAAGTGGGGGGTGATTTGTAGATATGGCCATGTTCAGGATATGGTATTATCATGTCCTGATATACAGCTTTTGGACAGAAGCCTGCTCGGCTATATAGTGAAAAAGAATCCAGATTGAGCGCACTCGAGATTAGCCTTACAGTCTTATTTTCGGCATCCGCAATTTCGCAGACTGCATTTAACAGTGCTCTGGCAATGCCTCTACCGAAATAATCTGAGGCCACATTAAGGATGCCAAGTGAAATATGTGTGGGGCGCGGATGATAGAAACAGGAGCCTGCGATGTTACCGTCCAGGCGCGCAATAAGACAGCACCCTGGATCCAGAGCCTCATAAACTTTGCAGAAAATGTCTGTTTCGGATGGTGAGCAGTTGAAGATTTCATGCCCCAGATGAGACTGATACCAACTGTTTGTTGATTGATGGATTAGTGCACCTACTTGAGACCACTCATCTGGCTGCATTGGGGCAATAATCAGTTCACTCAATAACGAACCTCCCAAAACTTATGCTGGAATTGTCAATCCTGAACTGCAGCTCCAATCAGATTTGCAATCAGCTTTCGCTGTCTTATTGAGGCTACCCCGTCGTTTTCATTTTCATATATAACACGATTCGTGAGCAGCACGATAATAATGTCCAGCTCTGGTTCTATCATAATCATTGTGCCAGTGAACCCTGTATGTCCGAAGGTATGTGACGAGAAGAGGTCCCCCTTCGGCAAAAATCCATTCGGATACGCAAACCATCCGATCGTGTGAGCACTTAGAGGTGGGTCTGTCTGTCGATTATGTGCCAGCTTTCTGGCAAGGGGAGTGAGCAGATTCCATTCATCCTTCTGTCCCTTGGGCGGCATGATAGCAATGCAGTAACGGGCAAGATCGGTTGCAGTACTGAACAGACCTGCATGGCCGGCAATCCCTCCCATAACGCGAGCGTTAGGATCGTGTACAACCCCTAAAGGTGCAGTTGTGGCAGCCAGCCGGGAGTGCCACTCAACAGGCGGACAGTATCCAGTGAAATCCATCTGTAATATTGAGAAGATTCGGCTGTAAGCAAGCATATCAAGGGAATCACCAAGCAGTCTCTCCAGAATGAGACCAAGCATGATGTATCCAAGGTCACTGTAGGCGTATCTTGTTCCTGGTTCAGCTTCTATGGGTGCATTAAGAACAGCCTCGAGAGGGTTTGGAGCCTCTTTTACTGATCTCCAGGGCGGCAGGCCAGATGTGTGAGTTGCAAGCTTTTTAAGCGACACCGTACCAATAGGGAAATCTGCTGCCTCTGGAAAAAAGTATCTTACCTCCTGATCCAAATGAAGGATCCCCTCTTCCACACACTGCAATAGCATTGTGGCAGTTATGGTCTTTGAGATGGATGCACAGTCAAAAATGGTATCTATGTATGCACGTTCAGTCCGGTCAGTGTTAAGATAGCCAGCGGCATTCTCGAAGACAACATTACCATGGCGCAAGACCAGGCAGGTATAACAGCTATAAATACTATCATCGATCCCATTAAGCAGAAGTGTTTCCACCCTATTTAATGCTTCAGTACTCATTCCCATGTCTGTCGGCTTGTGTCTTGGTAATACGCTCACTTCTTTCCCTTTCTGAATGTAGGCTGGCTTTTATGAGCACGTGTTTGAGAATTAACTTCTGGAAAATCCGACTCTGATGTTTTTGGGTTGATACTTCTCATTCGAGAACCACGAATCTGACTTTTAGCACAACGTTCTTCAATCGCCTGAATTGCTTCTAGACAGGCTTGATGCGCGGTTACATCCTTGATAACTTTCACAACCCTCCGCAATGGAAGGATGGACTCGTCTGACCCATAAGCCTTGAGTGCCTTACATGCTTCTGTGGCAAGCACAGGATTGTCTGTACGAAAGAGAAGTGAAACCAGCCCAGCGGTAGGATCGCCGCCTAACCGCTTTTTGGAAGTCGCGATATTGTATGATCGTGTGAGCGGCAGAATGCGTATGAGGGCTTCCATTGCTGCATTGGCTATCTCTCCCCTGGCGGAATTGTAGATTTCCAGCAAAGTTGGAATCGCTCGCACATCTCTCATATCACCAAGTGCTTTAACGGCTGCCATTTTTTCATCTTCCGATTGTTTTGCACCCATTCCAGGCTCCTCATCATGAATAGACCAGAAAATTGCGAGTCAGGTTTCAGGCATATCCTCTAGATAACGTTATTGATTTACTGTGTTGCTCAAAAAGTATTTTACCACGCGACTATCTTATTATTAAAACATTTAGGGCTATATCAAACAGGTCTCGCACTTCTTTAAGCAGAATATCTTTAAATATGCCAATTGCCATGCTCTACATACATCAGATAGCATCTGATTCTATTGTTCAGGATTGGATAAATGCTAAAATTGCAGAAGTTGTGCCAGTTAATAGTGTACAGGTAGATTCATTGCCTGAAAACCATTGATAACTGCTGCAACAAGAAACAGTATTAGGAGGAGGATTTTATGAGTGACCTTTTCAGCAAGGTTAAACTAATAATGGATGAGCTTGATATCCAGTATTCTGAACAGAATTCTAACTGTTTTACCTTTTTCATCCCAGTGAAAGAGTGCATTCTTAAGGGCTGGCTTTTCTGTGATTCCAAAGATGATTTGATCCTCTACGATACTTCCTGCGAAATACTTGTACCAGAAGACAGTTTAAGCACAGTAATGGAGTACTTCACCCGGGCAAATTACAACATGACTATGGGTGCCTTCCAGCTGGACCTGGATGATGGTGCAGTTTTCTATCGAGTCTATCATCGTATGCGAAACTGCGAACCAACCAACGACCTCATTACAGAGCTCATTGGATATGGGAATTCTGCCTTTGATTACTACTTCCCATGTATGATGCACATAATTTATGGGAAGAAATCAGCATTGGAAGCGAAAGAGTATGTACACAAGAAATGGGCTGAAAGATCTTCGGAGGAGGTCAGCTAGGAGCGGCTAAATCTCAACGTTATCCTTGATGGTATTAGTCAGCAGCTGAACATTAGCTATAAGAAAACATACAAAATACCCTCCCATTGTGGCTGGATGAGCCGTTTGAGAGGGTATTAGATAGCATGTCAAAAGCAATGCTTCCGTGTGAGTTTTCTGAGATAGATTTTGAATAAATCTGATGATCAGATCTTATGCAATTGAGATCTTTCCCCAAGAGTTCCCAAAGGTAGACACTTCGATTTACAACGTGAAACTAAGAATACAGAGCAGTATAGTAGTCCCAATCTGTATCCGATGCCTGCCTGAGATAAGATACCTGACCGTTGTGATAAGCATATTCTTCTGACAACGAACATATTGCAGCTCCCACAGGTTTGGTGCTACCGAACATAAGAAAAGGAGCATCAAGTGTTTTGGAACCAAAATTTGTTTCCAGGAACTGGATAACATTCGAGAGAGATGTTTTGAGTAGGGTGATAAGTTCATCCGGAGAGGCATTTCTCTCTTGATCGGTTACCATGCTGTCCCAATCGAATGACATGCCATCTTCTACTTTAACTACAGTAGCTCTGTCTACTATTAAAAGATGAACCAGCGTCGAATGGATTGAGTTTAAATGGGAATAGGGTTGGAAATTCCACTGATCGGGCTTCAATCCTGTTACTAATTTGAACAGCATCTCTCGCTGTGATCGGACCTGGCCTAACAACATCTCGAAATCAGAACTCATTGTATGCCTCCTTCAGACATCGTTTGATTGGATAGTAGCATCACGATTGTGCTGCTGGTTTAATATTACCACGAACTAAACATATATGCATACTTATTTGTCTACTTTATTTATTATATTTTCTAATAATTGATACTAGTATTCCGTATGAGTGTTGCACCATGGAGAGGTTTCAACCTCTCCGTATGCAGTCTCCGATGCACCGCTCGTCCCACGACCGGTTGAAACTGGTCGCAAGGGCTAAGCGTCCACCGTCGAGGACGAGATGCATAAAACTAAAAACCTTATGGGATTAGCTACAAATCATATGGGAAATAGCGATCTATAAATATAAATCGCTGTGTCGTGCTCTCGTAGGTTAAACTCACGCCTGCCCTGTCCCGTCCATCTGCGTGGATGAAATGCCGGTACCATTAACTGTACGCGGAACGTGTTCCTGGATACGTTACCCCATTGTGGGAAATCCCTGTTGCAAAGGCAGCTCGTTGCTCTTACTCTCCGTTAATGAGCGCCAGCGAGCGGCGAGGGGAGGATCGCGACGCTGCCGTGGGGATAGGTGCCGTAGGCAAGGAAGCAATACGAAGCAGTCGGCTTTTGCAGTCAATACCTAATGACATAGGCTGCGCATCACAAGCCCAATGAAGGGGGATGAACGGGCCAGACTAAGGAGAATAGTTGCCACTATATGGGAATACCAAATTACAATGCAAACATAATCTGCGCTACCACCTTACACATTACCCTCTCTCAGTGAGCAGAAGTGAATGGCGAGAGGAGGGTCACGATGCTGTCTCGCGGAGAGGTGCTGCAGACCAGGAGGCGGGTTTGTATTGTTAGGGAGTGCCTTAGAGTGGTCCCTTCCTAATCTTCATCAGAGGCAATCGAGCTCTGCATGGACAGAAACCCTATGCCTCGACCAACGATATTCACCTCACATGGACACACATCAAGGAAACTTTTGCACATCTCCTCACAAAGCCGGTAGACCTTCAGAGGTTCCCACTTTGTGCGCTTACTTCCCTGTTTACATAACTCCAGGTGAAAAGTCATACCCGGACGGTCGTAGTCCTCATTGAATACGCAGCAGAGTTTACTACCTTCAAAGATATACTTAAAACTGTCCAGCATATAACTCTCATCACGGTAATCCATACCCAATACTCTTTGTATGATGGGCAAAAAGTCATCTACTCCAGGGAAAGGTGGATTGTCTTCTAGCTCTATATGCATCTCAAAACACTCTATCCGACCTTCTGATATCTTTGTGGCTACATCAGGTTCAACTGCAGTTACCTCTACCGTAGCTACTTTTGAGCTTTCAACTGACAGTAATCGAACTCCCCTACCCTCTATCCTAACCTCACAGGGTGTTGCTTTCAAAAACGCCTGACTAAGCTTCTCACAGAGTTGATAGGCTTTTACTGGATCCCATGTAGATGGATTATTATACTGTTTCCATATGACAATTTGATATAAATTCCCATCATAGCTAAAAACTTCTCTCAATTGACAAAAAAAACCTTCTCCGATAATTATGTATACTAGCTTAGGAAATTTAAATTCTGTCTGAAAAGCGACACCCACAATTTTTTGGAGAATTTCTCCTATATCTGACAATGAAGTAACGGAAGTACTATGCATTAGATCAAGATGGATATCAAAGCAAGATATCATTTTAAGACTATATGCATTTTGTATTCCAATGTTATTGCCTGATAACATTTCCGATTTTATGTTTAATTTTTTTAAGGACACTGGCGGTTGTAGATCTAACGGATTGTTTCGATGTGTATTTTTATAATCTGCTAGCTGTTGTTTAACGGCCTCATAATGTAACAAAGGTATGATTGAAAAAATCAAACTCTTATCCATTTTTATATCTGGTTGCGCTATAGGTGATGATGGATTTATTATAGCTAAATTTTCCTCGATTGCCTTGAAATATACATCATAAATGCCCCATTCACTAAAATATTTCACAACACGGTCAGAAACATGTACTCGTTCATTGTGCATTACAAAATCTGATCCATCCCATATCTCATCTTCATTAACTGGATCCTGTATATCCGATAATTCAGAATGTCCACAAAGAGGACAGGTATCCCATATTTCAGTATAATATTTGAGATTAGATATCGGTTTAATGAGATAGTATGTTGGAGGATTAAGCTCAGTATGTTTTTTTCTTTGCACTGTGAGTGAAACACTTTCGAACACATACCCATTGAGGTTCGAAGCTTTGATCAATTTATATAAATGATCTGATACCATTACATCTTCACCATAAACCATAAAATGAGGAAACTTTGTAGACTTAATAAGATATCTTGCTGGTCCTAAACGCATTCCAGGTATAAGATTAATGTCTGAGGGTATCGGCAAATGCGGCAATATACTGTTCCGAAGATCGACCCATTCTTCTTCAAAGATGGAAGGAATGTATTCACTTGGGAATGACAGTATTTTCTTATTGATTGAATAAAGCTTCTTCTGAATATCAATTGGTATATCAAGATACTGACGAATCGGTCTAGAAACAGATTTGTTAAAATGTTCACAGAAACATGATGGTAAACTGGGTTTAACTAAAGATTCTATGTAGTCGAACTCCAGATTATTTCCTATACTAAATAGTTGAATCATTTATTTATCTTTATCTGGGTCTACCCAGAATAGATGCCCATTCACGATATGATTTAACCTCGCTATCTGGGATGTTAGATTCGAGTTTCATTTCTTCTAACATATTCTTAATCTCCGTTTGTGTTACAACCTTAGAGATATTTGAAGGCTTAAATAATGATTTCCATCTCAAATTATATCCACGTGGTCCGAACAACTTATGATGGAGTATATAGTGTTCAGCTGAACTTAAAGGGGTGCAATATTCATCAACTTTAATTCCAGATTTGAGGGCATCATCTCTAAATTGTTGAGGGATAATATGATGTATCTCCTTACCATCAGCACCACAGGTGTTATGTACCCACAGACCATCCGAGCCTACGAAGTAGGTATGGGTACCTGCAACTGTAAGGTTATAGACAACGGCATCGGGTCCTGCACGCCTGGCAACGAGCCGAACGTCAGGC
>JAJZFJ010000016.1 GCA_021805395.1 bacterium | reverse complement strand
GTTTGGGAATGATTTTATCGGCAGGTACAGATTCCACTGGAAAAATTCTGACTATGGATATTTTGCTCATGAATAAAATAGTTGCCCCGATAACCGTCTATACAGGATTCGATGGATATAAAATGAGAGTGAAACATATGGTTGGAGAACTTGTATATTTCCATTTCCACGAAAAATCTGTCCAGATGGCACAGTACAAATGGAAATTTAAATTCAAGGTTCGAACTGGTACACTATCTTTAAATAGTCGTTATGAGCATCCAGCATTTGGACAAGGAACTTTGATAAAAGAAACACAATCTTGCAAAGATGTTCTTTTAACATTTAAGTTTGATAAGTATGGGATTAAAAAAATTGCATTCTGTAGTATACCCTTAGTGAGAATAAATGAATAACATATTTAAATATTTAGTTTATACTTTATGTTGCATCGATTAATACCTAGTATTAAGCTTTCATTGCTTCCGATATGAAGCGAGAATTCCCTTCAAGGTTGTGGCTTCATCTATACTATCATGAGGGATAAGATAATAGCTCCAGGGCTTGCCACCATTTGTAGCTGCGTGGTCAGTGGCATGTTGGCACCAGCGAACTGCAGCTTCCATTTTATCGATTACATCCTTAGTCCCAATAAGATCCTTGCGTTTAGGTTCCATCAGATATTTTGCTGTTAGAGTCTCCACAACAAAATCTGGTTCGTATTCGCCGTTTGCCAGATGTATCCTAAACTGTTGAGGTGCAGGTTTAAGCCATTTCAATACGTCCAGTTCTCTCTCCAGTAATCTGGCAAGATATAATTCTGGTGCAGATTGGAACTTTTGTACAGGATAACAACATTTGGTAAAACCACTAAATGATATATTTCTTATATCTTTACCTGTAGATAAATGCAAATTGTAATCGAGCGGTTCCGAAGTTGCATCAATATCAAAATTGAGCGGACGCAAAACCATAAAACCCTTGCTAACTTTTACCTCATAGCTTACAGGATCTATATGCAGGTGAGCATGCATCTGTGAATGAACCAGCTCAACAAGTGTGTTCTGGTGATATGTGAGAACATTAATAACGTCATCCTCTGTACTGAGATATGTTTGTAGGTGAGTTACTAACTGATTTGCAAGTGAATACAGCAGTTCACTATGTGCGCAGTAATCGATATCTGATTTGTCTATTAACCCTCGTACTATGTAGTCTTCGAACGTATTCTCGACATGAAGAACAGAATTACCAGTAAGATTTCTTCTACTGCCGGTAACCAGTGACTGTTGTATAAGGTCTTGTGAAACCGGCTGCAGATTTATTCCGCTGGTATTCAGATCGAAATTTATATAGCGAAGCACAACATCAGATGTTGGCTGCACAACTATGCGTGGGATATCAATTGTCTTTTCAGTAAAGGTATCAGTGACTTGCCCCACTATTTTTTTGAAGTCAATTTCAGGTTGTACTTCCATACTTTCAAAGCTGCCTTGCGGTGGAAGTGTGGCATTATACTGTGCTGTAACTTCTCGCACGATATGATCTTTCACATCTGCATTTTGCAGATCAGTTGATTTGGACAGATTTTCATAATTCTTCACTACATCGAGCGTGATCTCCGCAACTCTCTTTTCAGATTCAGAACTAAATATCAGTTCGCCTGTTCCAGCACTTTCATTAGGAATGCCAACCTTAGGGGTATAGATTGGTACAACTGTCACCGTTTTGATGGGAGTCTCTGGGATATCTTTGCCCAGTACCAAGCCTTTATGAATGATCGAATTTGGGTTTTTAGCAGCTTCGATGATCTCATTAAATCTGTCGTGTGCAATGATATTCAGGGTATCCACAGATTCAATACCAACCCGTTTGCCGTAGGGGAGCCTTAAACCACGTCCTATAGTCTGTTCTGTAAGTATCTGGGCGGCAAACGCTCGAAGCGGTACGATTGTATAAAGGTTCGTAACATCCCAGCCTTCACCCAGTTTATTCACATGGATCACAATCTCAGGTGCGCGATCATCTTCTGTGTGCTCTATCTTGAGAAGCCTGTCGAGAACATCGTCCTTTAATTCGCCCTGCTGGTTACTGTGAACTGTTATTACCTTTCCAGCATATTGGCCACTATAAAACAGGTCGCTTTCAATAATGCGCTGAATCTCATCGGCATGATTAGTATCCTGCGCAACTACCAGCATGAACGGCCTAACCAGAGGCTGATTATATGCTCTGGAATATGTTTCCAGCTCTACTTTTGTGTGTTCGTGGACAGTAATTCCATCCTTGAGCTTTTCAAACTCAAGTTGATCAGACGTATAGTTAGAGGACTGAAAATTCTCTTTCGTAACAACTGCAGGCTCTTTCACAAAACCATCACGCATGGCTTCAGACAGAGTGTAAGAGTAGATAATGTTTTTGAATGGTGTTCTGGCGCCACTATTCTGAGGCGTAGCAGTGAGTTCAAGACCCAGAATAGGCTTCAATTCATTGATGGCCCGTATCCCTGCTGAGGCACGGTATCGGTGACTCTCATCCATGATCAATACAAGATCTTCCCGGCTTGCCAGATAATCAAAATAGCTTTGGCCGAGATATTCCGACAAAACTTTGATTCGTGGGGTAGAGCCTCCACGGACTTCCGAATTAATTTTGGAGATGTTGAATATGTTAATATGTATGCCCTGTTGAAGGTTACGAAAAAGAGTAACTCCGGTATCATA
>JAJZFJ010000048.1 GCA_021805395.1 bacterium | reverse complement strand
ATTGAGCTGAATCTGGCAGCAGCTGTTGCAATGAAAGAAGGACCACTTGCTGGACTTGCCATTATTGACAGAATACTTAACAGAGGAGAGTTGACAGAGTACTACCTGGCATATTCAGCAAGGGCTGAGTTGTACAGACGTTCAGGTAATATTGCAATGGCGAAATCCGAATACAGGCGTGCTCTCCATCTCTCAACTCAACTGTCACAGCAGAGGTTCCTAACTCAAAAAATAGCTGAGTTAGATGATTTTTAAATATTTTATGTATTGGATGTCGAATTTGAAGGTTGTCAAACGACTAGTAGAGTAAGTGGGACATAAAGCACCACTTATTATCAACAAACCATAAGGAGAAGTTCGATGCGATTTATGATGCTAATGTATCCTGGCAGCAAAGCTGAAGAAGGTGTAATGCCTACTCTGGACGAGATTACTAAAATGAGAGAGTTCAACAAAGAGATGGGCGATGCGGGAATACTAATCTCACTGGATGGGCTTCATCCTACTTCGAAAGGGACGCGCGTTACATTCCCTGGGGGGAAAGCAAAAATTACCGATGGCCCATTCACTGAAACAAAAGAAGTGTTGGGAGGATACTGGGTAATAGATGTCAACTCGAAAGAAGAGGCAGTTGCATGGGCAGCCAAATGCCCTTGCAGCGAATCGGAGATGATAGAAGTAAGAAAGGTTTACGAGCTTTCAGACTTTCCACAGGATGTTCAGGATGCTGCTAAAGAATGGGGAGAGAACGAAAAAGGCTAAACACTTTTGAATCCCCAAACAGAATGTGCTGCTATCGGGGACAGGTGGATACTGCAGGTTCAAGGAGATAACGATGCAGATTAACCCTTACATTGTTTTCAACGGAAACTGCCGAGAGGCATTTGAATACTACAAGCTACATCTTGGAGTAAATGATTTCTACCTCTTGTCTCATGCTGACCCTCCTATGGGAGACAACGCTCCTGAACACTGGAAAGATAAGATCATACATGCAACTTTGCAAATAGGTAAAAGCTGCATTATGGGATCAGATAGTCCTCGAGAAGACTACATTCCACCTGCCGGTTCATACATAATGCTTGCAGTGGATACAGTAGTGGAAGCAGAGGCAGCATTTGAAGCTCTAGCCAGAAATGGTCAGATTAAAATGCCTATCTCAGAGACATTCTGGTCAGTTCGTTATGGTATAGTTGTTGACCAGTTTGGCATTCCATGGATGATTAACTGCAGTATAGCTGCTCAAAATTCATAGTGAATCAGATAATCCTCAAACATATAGGAGGTTCATCCTCCTTCTGTTTGAGGATTATTGTCATATTAAAACTATTTAACAGCAGTTTAATATTCTGTAAACATGTTATCTCATACTTCATCTCAAGGCCGGTTATAATATTTTAATCAGAATGTAGAATGTTATATAATATGACCGCTGTACTCATATACCATTTATATTTCTTGCAATATCCTATGTGTATTAGCACCGTGACAACCAGTCATGAAATGATACTCATTCTCAATAAATCATGGTTATCAACCGTGCAGTATAAAGTACTAAATTGTCGCTCATTAATTTCAGTATCTAAAACAAAGATTTAGATGTTTTTATAGTTAGAATAAGGTAAGATTATCGCAACTACATGTATGCACTGTTGACACTCACCAGGAAGTCTGGATTATAGCTGATAAGGAGAATTTTATGCCTGGAGTACGATTACTGGTTGGCACCCGGAAAGGTGCATTTATCTTGACGTCTGATGCGGATCGCAAAAAGTGGGATGTATGTGGGCCACATTTTGGCGGATGGGAGATCTTTCACATGAAAGGATCCCCACTCAACCCGGACAGGTTGTATGCCTCTCAAAGCAGTGGATGGTTCGGTCAGATTCTTCAGCGCTCCAATGATGGTGGCAAGACGTGGGAGCCTGTTGACAATACCTTTGCATACAAAGGTGAAACGGCAACTCATCAGTGGTATGATGGCTCACAGCATCCTTGGGACTTCAAGCGAGTATGGCATCTGGAACCGTCTCTCACCGAGCCAGACACTGTGTATGCTGGTGTGGAAGATGCAGCACTCTTTCGTTCTACCGATGGCGGGATCAGCTGGCATGAGCTGGATGGTTTACGCGGCCACGATACAGGTCCCTCATGGCAGCCAGGAGCTGGCGGAATGTGCCTGCATACTATCCTGCAAGATCCCACAAACCCTTTACGCATCTTCATTGCGATATCTGCAGCTGGAGCTTTTCGCACTGATGATGGCGGGAAAACGTGGAAACCAATCAATCGCGGGCTCAGATCCGAGTTCATGCCAAATCCAACAGCAGAAGTGGGCCACTGTGTCCATCGGATAGCGTTACATCCGTCACGCCCCACTACGCTCTTTATGCAAAAGCACTGGGATGTGATGAGAAGTGATGATGCTGGTGATACATGGCACGAGGTGAGCGGTAACCTGCCGACTGACTTCGGCTTCCCAATCGACGTACACGCCCATGAGCCTGAGACGGTGTATGTTGTTCCCATCAAAAGTGACTCCGAGCACTACCCACCAGATGGCAAGCTGCGTGTATATCGCAGTCGCACAGGTGGTCACGAGTGGGAAGCCCTCACAAACGGCCTGCCACAAAGTGACTGCTATGTGAATGTACTGCGCGATGCCATGGCTGTCGATTCACTGGATTCTTGTGGCGTATATTTCGGCACAACTGGAGGACAGGTGTATGGCTCAGCAGATTCAGGCGATAACTGGATGCCAATAGTACGGGATCTGCCCGCCGTGCTCTCTGTGGAAGTACAGACACTACAATGATTCGTATCCTTCTACCCTACCACCTGCGTAACCTGGCGCAGGTGGAGGATGAAATAACCCTGAAAGTGGAGGGTATAGTTACCCTGAACTCTATTATCAACTCACTAGTCGCAGAGTATCCAATGCTGCAGGGTACCATTCTAAATCACCTCAATCAGAAGCGTAGACCACTTCTGCGCTTCTTTGTCTGCGGCGAAGACATCACCCATGATTCAATGGATACTCCTCTTCCAGACGCAGTGCTTAATAGCACCGAGCCGCTGATTGTGGTAGGTGCAATCGCCGGTGGATAGTCTGTTTTAGTGTGTGGGCATTGAAATCGAAGCAAATGATTATAACTGCCTGGTCAAAATTCAGATGTTATTATTGCTGTTCAAGCATCTCACAGAATCGTCTGAATGATGGGATTCTTCTCATTTTACTTAAATCAGGTACGTATTGAATAATCTTGATAGCATGAATATAATCTGTATACTTTCTGTAACGAGATTCTGACATCAGTTTATTCAACACCTTCTTGGGATTGCTTATCTTCTCAGGATTATTATAATCCTTGACAACTACTGGATGAAATGGGGAAGATAGGAAGCTGCAGAGGGCTTTCCATCAGCCAATAACCATGTTTCTAGCTCCTCAGTAATACAAATCAAGAACACTTTATCGGTGGATTTACATTTTTCATGAATGCTTTTCAAAATTATCTCGCGGTCCTGCTTTCGACAAGGAGTTTGATTCTTACCTCTCCATGCTGGATATAAATCCCATATAATGAAAACTCTATCATGCCCAGATTCTATTAGCTGTTGTGCAGTATAGCCACATTCTGCAATCAAAGTAAGTTTGTTGCCTAAAGTAATAACTTCCCCTGATTCAATGTTAGTAAAGTATGGATTATATCACTATTCCTTTGAGTTAGTAGTAGAAGTTATAGATTACTGTAAAGAGGCAGCCGATGAAATGGAAATGATACACTATCTCTTTAGCTATTTCAGGGCATTGGATTTAGCTGTGCAAGTGTTGGAATAATAACATTGATGTCCTGAAGTAGAGTCATATGATGCGAGATATTTCCAGCCCTGTTAGCACACTTTGACCAGCAAGTTGGAACTAGAAATTGTCCCTCATTTGATTTTCTTGCCGGTGAAGATAGTAGGTTTACATAACTCGGTTATCTGTCCTGTGGATAAATTCATCTTCATGAGATAATAAGTTTGTAATCTTGCTTTATCTGAACGAAAATATAGATATTTGCCATGAGGAGAAACTTGCAAATCTTGAAGGTAGGAATGAAGATGTGTAAGCTGATATTTGTCTGATCCATCGATATGCATAGACCATATCTCGTAATCGAATTTATGAGATTTGTCTGAAATAAAATAGACAGTTTTTCCATCAGGAGATGGAATTGGATCCCAGGGATTACCCGATTTTAGTATTGTTTTATAGTTAGAAATGTGGCTGTTAATTTCTGCTATACTTGTATGCATGTCACCCGGACAAATCAAAATTGAGTTAGAATTTGGAATACTGACAGGGTTCGAAAGAAAAGGTATTGGCTTTTTAGTTATAAATGATCGGTTAGTTCCATTTAAGTTGATTTCTTCAATGAAATAATTGTCCCATATTTTTCCACCCTCATTTAACTGCTCAGTCGTGTCTGAACTAATAAACATGATTTTATGATCCTGAGAATTGAAGGATGGATATAAATCACAACTGCTTCCATGCGTAATCTGGGAAATCTTGTGAGATTTCATGTTATAACAAAAAACATGATTTGGTTCATTTTCATTCTTGCAGCTACTAAAGAGAATCAGAGAGTTGTCTTTAATAAGGGCAAGTGAAAAGATATACTGTTTAGTGGTAAACAACAGTTTGACTGTTTTATTCTGGAAATCATACTGATACACCTTGTGCAAAGCGTCCACTGAAGTGGTGTAAACCATAAACTTTCCACTGCTGGCTACCGAGTAAGATGTATTCGAATCTCCCCTCAGCAAATATTGTGCGTTGGCAGAGTTTCCATGAGTGGTAATAATCAGCACAAACATCATCGTTAAAATCAGCTTACTTCTTTTAGCTATGCCTACTACACTAAAACGATCTGTATGCATGATAATTGTTCTATCCTTTTTAGTGAGCATAGATTGAGGCAATATCCCTATGTCTCGGTTGGTATCGCGTAAATTAATTCATGGATGTTCCAAATGGCAAGCCTGATTATAGCATAAATACCTGAAACTGCTTCATTTGTACGCAATGTTAAAAAACACTCAATGAGCCTCCCTGCTCTGATCTAGAGGAAACCGGAAAACCTTTGGAATGGTGAATTAGGACTAAATTACTGGACGATATTGAGTTATGAAATGGATTGGAACTTCAAAAGACGTTCTCAACTGTAAATATGCCTGACATAATCAGAAGAACAGGATATTTAATTGCCGCATTTAAATCCGGAAAGTGGCTGTTTATATTTTCCTGATCTAAAAAGAGCTAAAGCTGAGACAGCGTATCAACCGTAACTGATAGGGGTATTTAGAATGAGTTACATACTACCAGATAAGCTTGGATGTTAATAACATGTATTCATAAATATTCACAATCTCGGAATATACATATTAAACCCTCTGGAACATGAGTTGTCTAAACTGTTATGAATTGTATAACACATGAAATGCACAAGTGCTGTTGGACATTCGTTCTTACAGGTGCAATTTCTGCCATTCTCACAAGCCGTTATTCCTTGGCAAATCCTCTGGCTTTCGATGTTTTATCTTGACTTTTAAAAGATACTAAATGCGTATTCAATTCTTTTCTTTGCAAGTATCTATTTACCCGACCCTGTAGCCGATAATCCACAAGTTTGGAATTGAGAGTGGATTCTTGAACATAAATGTTTGTTAATTCATAGGCAGCTGCCTTCTTTTATTGTTACGGAGATTTCTTGAAACTGATAGTACATAAAGCAGTGAAGCCGTTTACAGTTCACTTCAATAATGGTCTGGCCAGATTTCTGTGTTTTGTGGTGGCACTATGGGGAGTTTTACAGATTGCTCTCATACAGCATGTTCTGATCATGGAACACATGATAGCTCATGAAAGAAGTGATGCCGCAATGAGCAGGACATTGGAGGTTACAGCACTTCACTTGTTTATTGCTACTAGCTCTTCGTCTCCTGATAACAGAGAGCATGACTGGTTGGCTATCACAAAATTAAGGACTGATATAGGCTTAAATTACCCAAAAATATTATCACAAACCAGCAATTTGTGGCAGAAATGCTCACAATCTCTCAACAGCTCCGGCAAACTAAGCTATACTCTTTACAAAGAAATTGAGAGTTTCGGACACACTGTTACTGCCACTACACTTAAAACGATACAGAAACAGAACAAGAATGTAGATTTATACCTGATACTCGACGTTGTACTAACACCCGTATGGCTATTTCTGATTAGCCTGTTAAGCTACCTCAGAGGGAAGGCAGATCAGCATCCAACTGATGACAAGTTTCATTTGCTATTTGAGCAGTCGTCAGATGCACACCTTCTATTTGACGATACCGGCATCATCGATTGTAACCTGGCTGCAATTCGGATGCTTAACTGTACCGAGAAGTCTCATGTTCTGTCGCTGCATCCTGCTGTGCTGTCTCCAGAATTTCAGCCCGATGGTACAAGATCACTGGAAAAATGCATAGAAATGGACGCCATTGCCACAAAAAATGGTTACCACCGTTTTGAATGGTATCACCAAAAAGTAGATGGCACAATCTTTCCCGTTGAAGTAACACTCACTCCGGTAAGTATCTTGAACAAGGAAGCAATGCTAGTTGTCTGGCATGACCTGACTGAAAGAAAAATTGCGGAAGAAAAGGTGAAACAGAGCGAGAAGATGTTGCGGGATATGGTTGAAAACCTGCCCGCTGGTGCAATCTATGTGGATGGTGAGAATATTCTTGTAAACAGGGCAGTTGAGGAGATAACAGGTTATACACGTGAAGAGTTACCCACATTGCAGGTCTGGTTTCAAACGATGTTTAAAGAAAAGGCCAGCCATGTACGTTCCAAATACGAAACCGAAAAAGCTGCCGGTTTCCCTGGCTCTCCAGTTGTAACTCTTACCCGAAAGGATGGCGAGATACGTCATGTCCAGTTTACCGCTTATGCGTATGATGGTGGTGAAGTATGGATACTGCATGACATTAGTGAGAGAATCGAAGCCACCCGAGCACTTAACGAGAGCAAAATCCGGTTAGCAGAAGCACAGCGTATTGCACATCTGGGAAGCTATGAAGTGATCTTCGATACTGGAGAGGTAATATGGTCTGAAGAGGTATACAGGTTATTTGATCGGGACATCTCAGAAGGAACTCCTACATTTGAAGAGGTTTTGCAACAATACCATCCTGATGATCTGGCTGAACTGAATGCAAGTAGAGAACGGGGATGTAAAACAGAGCAAGCTTACGAACAAGACCTGAGAGTTCGTCAAAAAGATGGTAGTTATAGATGGTGTAGAAGTATTTCCAAACCTATTCTCGACAGTAACGGCAAACCACTGCGGACGATTGGCACACTACTCGATATCAACGAAAGAAAACTCGATCAGCAGCGTATAGAAGCCGCTAATAGTTGGCTTGAGGATGCTAACAGCAAATTGCTTCATCAACAGGAAGCTATGCTCATAACCAATCATCAGCTCGAAGAGCAGATGCGGCTTGTAAATGAACAGGCAGCGGCATTGGAAGCACAGAAACTGGAACTTGAACAGGTGAATGAGCGTCTGCAGGCACTTGCTACAATGGATGGATTGACTGGAGTTGCAAATCATCGAGCCTTTCAGGAACGTTTAATGGAGGAATGGAATCGCAGCTGCAGATACATGGAGCCTTTCTCGATTATACTCCTGGATGTCGATAATTTTAAAGCTTATAATGACCAGTTTGGACATCCCGAGGGCGATACTGTACTTCGCACTGTTGCCGATATACTGACCCAGTCAATACGTGATGTTGATTTTGTGGCAAGGTACGGAGGGGAAGAGTTTGTGATACTGTTGCCACTAACCGACATTGAAGGAGCATGCAAGGTTGCTGAGCGATGCCGGAAGTCATTAGAGACTGCATACTGGAAGCATCGCAAGGTAACTGCCAGCTTTGGTGTTGCTACCAAAAACATACACAGTAATTCGGCTCAGGAGATGGTTGATTTTGCTGACAAAGCTCTGTACACAACCAAAAGATCTGGACGGAACGGCGTTACACATTACCAGCTTCCTGTAGAAACAATCTTTCCTGAAATTGAAGATGTGCTCTATCTGCAATAAGCTAAAAATCAGATAGGTAATAAATTGAGTGCGTTGAAATTCGCCATTTGACATTCATATTTCCTTCTTATGTATCCCCGTAATGCCCGGCAATGCATTACTCAATGACTTACGGATAATTCTTAAATTCGTTAAATTACTAAAAGTGTCTGATTCAAGTTAGTATATTATGTATGGACAGATAACTAATGTATACCCTTCTAAGCTCTCTGATCAATTATTTCCAGCCTGCACATATATCCGCACATAATGCACAGACTATGTCAACCAAACTTCGTGAGCTTACCAATGAATAACACATGCCCAGAGTGGAATGAGAATAAGCACGCACTGGAAGCTAGAGATAGGGATGGTAGAACTCCTCTCATACAAGCTGCAATATCTGGGAATACAGAGTTAGTGATGGACCTTCTCTCACTTCAAGTAGACGTGAACGCTGTGAGTGTATTTGGAACCACGGCTCTATGGTATGCTGCCACATATGGGCATGATAAAATAACGAGTCTGCTTCTGGGTGCCGGTGCTAATACCGAGGTGACTGACAAGTTCGATCTCACACCTCTGAGGCGTGCAGTTTTGAATGGGCACGAGGAGTGCGCCTTCCAGCTTCTGCAAGCCAGTGCCGACATCGAGAATGCCGACAGGTTCCGTACTACCCCTCTCATGTGCGCAGTTAACCACGACTATCCACAGATAGTCACGTTACTACTTATTCGGGGTGCAGATCCATACAAGCATGATCATTTAGGACATACGCCATTTCAGCGAGCATGCAAATTAGGTCACATTGAGACAGCCAGGGCAATCATAGTTGGAAATGTTGATATGAATATTGGCGATGAAGATGGTTGGACCCCACTGTTATATTCAATATATTACAAACAAAAGGAGATTGTGGATCTTTTGCTGCAGGCAGGTGTGAATGTAAACAAATCTGCAATAAGAGGACACACTCCACTGATGGAGGCATGTTCGCAGGGGCTAAAATCTGTAGTGCAAAAGCTTATAAAGTTAGGAACTGATGTAAATGCTCATTCTAAATTCTATAACAAGACTCCTATCTCTTGTGCCGCTGAAGGCGGGTATGGGGTAATTGTGAAGATACTCCAGGAGAACGGAGCAGACATAGAACAGAGAGATAACTATGGAAGAACTGCACTTATCTCATCGGCAACGTCCTGGGAGACCACTGCTGCTCGCACACTCATGAAATGTGGTGCAGATGTGAATGCATTCGATAAGAATGGCAAGACAGCGCTGGAATATGCTGAGAGAGATGGTAGAAAAAATACCATAGAACTCCTGAAGAAACATGGAGCACTCAAGATCGTTCGAGGGCGCAAGAGATAAATTTTCCAGCCCTGACAGCAAAATCGGGAGCATGGTGTAACTTGCTGACTGCCCAACTCAAGAATACGAATACTAAGCATTAACGGGAGCATCATGCGCTGTGCAATTAGGTTCCCTAATGCAGACTTACAATTTTTACTTAGGAAATGCCTTTAACGCTTTTAAATCCTTGTAAGCTATCAACCCAGAGTACCCCTAACTAAGAGGGCATCCAGCCTGCAATTTCCGAAGCAGTTTCCATAGCCTTCACAGGTTCCAGATTACTATCCCACAATCTGGCATTAATGCGACGACCTGAGTATTCATTCGACTCATGAGATGCGAGCCATAACAGTGGTGGAACCATGATCTCGGGATCAATCAGTTTATTCCGCATCTCCTCCGCCACTCCATCAGGAATCATTCCTGTGCGGCTAGCCCCTCCTGGAAGCAGTGCATTCACTGTAACCCCAGTACCCTCCAGTTCCTGAGCCCATATAATTGTCTCAGATTCAAGAGCAGCCTTAGAAGGACCATACGGTGAGAAACCTCGTCGCCGCATTGTTTCGTGATTCATGGAAATATTAATTATCCGTCCCCAGCCACGTTTTATCATATTAGGAACAACGACACTTGCCATATAGAATGGACCATTTACATTGGTTGCTATAATCATACGCCACGTTTCGGGTTCAATCTCCCAAAATTTGGTAGGCTGACTTAAAAATGATTCCGACACATAACGCATACCTCTTCCCGCATTGTTAACCAAAATATCTATATTTCCTAGTTTTGCCTCAACTTCTGCAACCAGGGAAACACAGCTTTCCACATCACTAACATCAGCAAGGAACGGATAGATATTCCCTGAGGATGCTTCCGTGGCCACTGCCTCAATCTCAGCTTTGTTGGCTGCAGCAGTGATCGCCACCACATACCCTGCGCGTTCCATTCCCAATGCCATCTCACGTCCTAATCCGCGACCAGCGCCTGTACAGATCGCTACTTTGGAATTCGTAGTTTCCATAATGTGTCTCCCCTCTAGATACTCACACCGGGATTCTACCTTACTGTGCATAGGGTATATGATACCGACTGTAGAGATTCATCCACCGTGATATGTATCATATTCTACAGCGCTATCCATTAGCCGTCGAGGACGAGATGCACAAGCCCTAAATCTTAAGTGAGTTGTTGCTTAGCTTGAAAGCATTTATTAATAGTAAATATCAATTGCTATGTCTTGCTCGCATGGGTTAAAACCCACGCCTGCCCAATCACGTCCACCTACGTGGACGAAATGCGGGTACTGTAAACTGTTCGGTGATTTTGTTATGGGGCACGTTACTCTATTAATGGAAATCCCTATTGCAATTCAATTCGCATCAGTCACCCGTGTAGGCGGGTGTGTTTGGGCAGGGGCGGGTTTCAACCCGTCCGGCACAGCAGTGAGAAGGTTATGCTGAATACCTCCCAACCCGCACTCTTACCCTCCCTTAATGAGCGCTAGCGAATGGCGAGGGGAGGGTCGCGACGGAGGCGCGGGGAGAGGTAGAAGCGGCTGGCGGCACCGTAAACAGCCCGGATTT
>JAJZFJ010000256.1 GCA_021805395.1 bacterium | reverse complement strand
CATCATGTGCCAGGCACCTGGCACTGCATGGCAAAAAGTATGCAGTCTGATCTCTTCATCCACAAAGGGCTTTTCGCTATATGCAAACACCACCCCAGATGTGCCAATGGTGTTGGATACAACTCCAGGTTCCACAATCCCGTTACCTACTGCACCTGCCGCCTGATCCCCAGCACCCCCAACAACCGGCGTACCAGCAGCAAGCCCAGTGGCAGCAGCCGCAGCTTCATTGATGCGCCCAGAGATCTCGGGAGATTCGTAGCAGGCAGGCATCCACTCCTTAGGAATACCAATCGAGTCCAGCATCTCATAGCTCCAGGTTCGCGCTTTCACATTGAAGAGTGAGGTTCCTGAGGCATCAGACACTTCGGTAGCAAACTCTCCTGTAAGCTTCAGCCGAATATAGTCTTTAGGCAGTAAAACTTTGCGAACTTTTGCCCAGTTATCTGGCTCATGATTACGAAGCCAGATGATTTTGCCAGCAGTGAATCCCGTTAAAACCGGGTTAGAGATCAGATCTATTACCTTTTTGGCACCAACGGTCTCGGTTATCCAGGCACATTCGGGACCGGTTCGCTGATCGTTCCAAAGTAGCGCGCGTCGAATAGGGGTATTGTTCTCATCCAGGAAAACGGAGCCATGCATCTGACCTGACAAACCAATACCCTTTATCTCCCTTGGATCCACTCCACTCTTAATTAGCACAGTGCGAATGGTTCCACACACAGCACTCCACCAGTCTGCCGGATCCTGTTCGCTCCATTGTGGACGTGGAGTGTAAAGCGGATACTCCTCTGTTGCTGATGCTATTGGATTACCTGTCTCATCAATGAGCAGGGTTTTTGTTCCACTTGTTCCAATGTCAATGCCAATAAGATAGTTAGTTGTCATGATAATTCCTGTCAATTTTCATTTTTCAGCTCTCTAGTACATCTTTCAACATGCATCCAGAAATGTCCTGCTGTAAATGTGCCTGCATCGTATGTCACCAAGGATGCACCAATGCACTGATGGAGAGCCAGGGTTATCAGGATACAGACACCTCATAACTATGAATCTCAACCAGCAGCAAGTATGATACCAAAGTACTTTTACACATACAATAACGACTTTGCTGGAATGGGTGGTAGAAATCAGATTGTTACAATATATCTAATTTTAGAAGATATCGGTCTTCAAAGTATCCCCACTCATTATGCTATGGATAACATCAGCAATCTTAGAGCTATTCCCACTCAATCCTAATTGATATGATTCGATATTTTCCGGATCTGCAAGTATTTCCGGAGCTGGTGCAAACTGAGAATAACTAATACGTTTTTGAAATGGCTTTTTATGTGGTTTTATTGCACGTAATTGAGTGGCTGATCCCCAAAAAACATATCCATGCTGAGGCATATTCAATTTAAGTGTACACAGTGCCAATCCTTCTAAAAATAAAACCAACCCTTCAGGATCTGCTTGAAGATCAATGAAATTATGACTTGTAAAAAGAATGGCAAACTGTGCGTTATAATCGCCGTTAAGGAATTCGATATAGGCTAATGCTTCATGCGCTAACAGGTTACCTAGTGTGTCATCATACTTTTCTGTAATTGCCTGACAAGTCAGAAAATATTGTTTTGCCAGGTCGTATTCATTCTCATCAAGTGCTACTAGGCCCAGACCATATAGAGCTAAAATAGTAGCATGATTATCCTTCATCTTCTGAACGGTCTTCATACTCTTTTCATAGTACTTTTTTGCCTGTTCGTAATTTCCTAGACCGGCATGAGCATCACCTATAAGACTCTGTACAGTGACAACACCGTTGATATCATCCTCAACTTCATAGTTTTTATATGCTGAATCAAGATATTCTATCGCGCGTAAAAAGTTCCCCATTTCAATCTCAACCTTAGCCAGATATTCCTGGGATTCCGCCATTCCCAGTATATCATTAGTCTGTCTGCAAAGGTCTAAACATTCCTGATAATATAACCTTGCATTCTCCATTGAACCCAATGCAGCATAGTTAAAACCGAGAGATAAGTTGACCAAATATAATTTTTCATTATCAAGATCATCTTTGTAAATACATAACAGTTCCAAACACAATTTTTCAGATAATGCATAATCATGCACTCTACGCGCAAGTTCTGACAGCATAAACATTGTCAGTACAATCTCTTTTTTGTCTCCATGTGTTTTACGTATTTTTAAACAATGCTGCAAATTTTCGATTGCAGCAGAATAGTTATTATTCTCCATATAGTGGGTTGCCAACAAGAAGTAATTAAATGCCAGAGGCGTGTGTTCATTCTTCTGTTTATTAAGCTGGATTAGTTTTCTAAGCTCCTGTTCAGGCAACCTGACTTTTTTCAAAGCTAGCATGGAAGGATTTATAGCTTTTAAGGATGGATGTTGCTTTGCTCTCTGGTTGATCTCTCGCTTCTTTTTCATTGATATGCCTTTCAATGGGTCTTAATTCTAACTCGGATAGCTATTATACTACTGTTCATGCCCGATGCTACAAGGAATTTGAATATTGTTATAAACAGTCGAAGTCTATGAGGATACAGTTGAAGAGCATATATTCAGAAAACAGGGTATTAAATTGAATTCAGGAACGTACCACATCCAAGCATGTTCCACTTCTGCAACAGTAGCAACTGAAAGACTATTTGACTGAGTTATCCTCTTCTATTGGCTACACCCTACCAATCA
>JAJZFJ010000272.1 GCA_021805395.1 bacterium | reverse complement strand
TGGAACACAGTTTGAGATATTGTGGTGTTATATGAACGGAACCGGAAAGAAGTTTGATGCCTGGGTTTATAGCTATGCTACCAATAAGCTTGTTGAACAGTCCTTTAAAGGGTCGTACACCTTCGAACCCTGGAAGAGTGCTCCAGTACCTAAACTAGATACCATTGATCTTACTAAAACCCCTACCTACACGGGTCATACATTTACATTTAATGGAATCACATCCACTGGCGGAACGATCAGAGGTATTCAGCTAAACAGCTCAGATGGATCCCAGATCAAGCTTCCGGATCTGACAGTTGCTCCTCTCCATAGCGTTGACGTAGGCGAACAGAATGGATGGAGTGCCGACAGCTGGCACGAACTGCACATGCTAGCAGACAGGAGCACAACACCGTACTATATGATTGCGTACAGCAATACGCCTAATGGGTATGCAATCAATCTGGATACCGGGAAGGTAAGCATTGCGGAGTTTGGAACAAAGGTTGTATTTCAGGGTGATACAAGTGATTCTGATGATGACTCAAGCACTTCTTCAGACAATCCAGGTATCGAAATGGAGGCGTCAAAGCCATCATTTCCACTGTATTCACCATTGACCCTGAATTTCACCGCCAGCAGTTCTACGTACGATTCCTGGAATAATACGCAGCTGAAAGTTGAGTTCACAGATCCTAATGGCAGGGATTTAGATGTTAACGGCTTCTGGGATGGCGACAAAAACTGGATAGTTCGCATTACCCCTATGGAGACAGGATCGTGGGAGTGGAAATCAGTCTCTTCAGACCCATCAATGGATGTTAAGACTGGATCGTTCCGATGCGTGTCTGGTCCCGACACTCCTCCAGGTTTTTTGGATGTCGATCCCGCTCATCCTCATCACTTCGCCTACTCAAATGGTGCCAGCTTTCAGCCTCAGATGGTTTGTCTTTCTCTAACGGCTTTTGCACCTAAGACATTTACACCAGTCATGAAAGCAGTCGCCGCACAGGGCTTCAATCGAACTGTTTCCACATGGATTCTCCCGTCTACTATCTCGAAAGGTTCGATGCTGCCATACCTTAATAACAATCCAAATGCTCTTAACCTTCCATTCTTTCAGCTGCTGGATGCCAGAATTGCAGCGTGTAATGCTGCCGGCATCATTCCAGATATAGGCTTGTGTGAACCAACTTCACCCTATCTCACACAGCTTACCACTGCACAGATATCCAGTTTATGGAGTTATGTAGTATCACGCTACAGCTCCTACAATGTCTGCTGGACGCTGTTTGGTGCTAATCTAAATGGACAGCTATCAGCACAGGAGATGAGCCTCTATACCAGTCTCGCAACACTTACACAGCAGCTCGATCCCGAAAAGCACATGATCCAGGCAGTGCTGCCTGGGAGTTCGCGTGTGGTACTGCCACCGGTTACGCCAGATACCTCCAGCAGCACCACAAGTGCGTACGTGGTATCACCTGCCTCAATGGATCTTTGGCCATCTGATATGTCATCACTGGAGGCGCAGCGAAAGGACAGGGAAATTTACGAACTCCGTACCCCTGAAAACCTGGTAGACGGGGTGAGCAGTATTCTGCTTGATGGCGGTGATCTGAATGTGATTGATGCCGACTATACCTACAAGAAGCCTCTGGTGATTATGGAAAACAGACCAAGCACTGATGGTGCACAGACTCGGGCTGAGATGTGGGAAACGGTGATGCGTGGAGGGTATTGGGTAAACTGTGCGCCAGGCAGTGGTGACTCATCACCATTAAATCTGGAGGTCACAAAGTGGGAAGCAACTTGTGGCTCTGTGCTGCACATGTTTCAGTTCGATCTGCTATCCATGCAGTCAAAACTGCTTTCAGCCGTTTCGACAGATGCACCACTGGTTCCGAACACTGTGTGGGTAATGGCAGATCCCGGTTCACAGTATCTAGTATATTTCACAAAAGGTGGTTCAGTGAATCTGGACATGCTTGAGGCAACGGGGAAGCTACAGGCACAGTGGATTAATCCTCGAACAGGACAAAAACTCGCTCCGTTCAGTGTACAGGGTGCCAGGAAAGTGGAATTTACAACCCCTGACGCTCACGACTGGGTGTTGACTGTGCTCAGGAGTGATTATGTTAATCAATCCTCCTGATCTACAACCTACTCCAGTGCTCGAAGGGCTAGATTTGTAAACATCTCGATGCCAACCCTCACCGGATCATCGCCAAAGTTGTAAGTGGGGGTATGAAGCTGGGTGACATTTTCACCTACACCCAGCCTGAACATCGCACCCGGTATCTGATTTAGATAGATTGCAAAGTCTTCAGCACCCAGAGAAGGCGCTTCCAGCCAGACTACATTTTCGGATCCGAGCACTTCGCTGCCAACTGCGGCCACCATTTCGCTCATCTCTGCAGCGTTCACTGTGACAGGGGTGCCGAACTGATAATTAAAACTATACCCCGCACCAAGGGCAGAGCATACACCTGCAACCACTCGCTCCATATTTTTTGGAGTTGCCTCCCGCATGGACTGAGTGAGACACCTTACAGTACCTTTCATCTCTGCGGTTTCAGGAATAATGTTGTTTGCAGTGCCTGCGTTAATCTGTGTAACTGAGACAACTAG
The DNA here is from genome assembly GCA_021805395.1 of bacterium. Classification (GTDB taxonomy): domain Bacteria; phylum Armatimonadota; class Chthonomonadetes; order Chthonomonadales; family Chthonomonadaceae; genus JAJZFJ01. Next base: position 8,499 of record JAJZFJ010000272.1, on the reverse strand, counting down.
GGAATCGGTAGGGGATGTCTCCCTGCTCACGAGGGTTTGGAGAGCTGTTACGAGGTGTGCTGCCACAATAACGGGATCTATACTCTTATGTGGCATGGCAGCGTGAGCGCCGCGACCTTTGATGGTGATCTCGAAGTTATCAGCCGATGCCATAATGGCACCGTTACGAACCCCTATTCGCCCTACTGCAAGACCGGGCCATCCGTGCAGGCCAAAGATCCTGTCTACACCTTCCAGTGCACCATCGGCACACATCGCTTTGGCACCTTCAGCAATCTCTTCTGCCGGCTGAAAAAGGAATCGGACTTCTCCTTGAATACGGTCCCTCAATTGTGAAAGGGTGGCTGCAGTACCCAAAAGCGTAGCAGTGTGTCCATCATGCCCACAGGCATGCATCACACCGTTTCGGGTAGATCTGTACTCGAGGTGACTATCTTCGTGAATGGGCAGGGCATCCATATCGGCACGCAGTGCAACCACTTTCCCTGGCTGATTTCCGCGCAAAATACCTATTACCCCAAAGCCGCCGACCCCTGTTTTCACTTCATCCAGAGAAAGGGCTGTGAGAGTATTCGCTACAAAACGTGAAGTCTGCTCTTCCTGCCTGCTTAGTTCCGGATTTCGATGCAGATGATGCCTGGCAGCAAGCGCATCTTCTATAATGTTGTCAATATAAGGTTTCAGGCTTTTTTCTTCGAGACTGTTCATGCTTTTTGCCCCTATTTCTTGCTTCTCTCCGTCTGATCTTTCTCCATCCACACCACTTTGCCCTGTACAATCGTACCCGCTATTTTGTTAAATTTATCTATAAGGCATAAATCTGCATCCGCACCAGATTCCAGGATTGAAGTCTTTCTCCCAAGACCAAGAGTATCGGCTGCATTATGGGAGATGAGTGCGGAAAGCGTACAGGGATCGAATGCAGCACTGTTAACCCTCGCAACATCCAGTGTAAGCATACTTCCTGCCAGAGTTCCATCCGGAAGCCTTGCGGCACCATCTTTTACAGTTACGGGAAGATCTCCGAGCGAGAACTCGTATCCATCATGCATTCCAGCTCCTGGTATCCCATCCGATATTAATATTACACCTGAAGATCCCTTTGCGGCTACGAGTGCATCACACGATGCAGGATGGACATGGATATTATCCCAAATAAGCTCGGCCTTAAGCTCCTTGCGAGCGAAAGCAGCACCTACCACACCAGGCTCTCTTCCAGTCATTGGGCTCATTGCATTAAAGCAGTGGGTAACATGGCTTGCTCCAGCATAGATAGCCTTATCCACTTCCTTATAGGTGGCATTTGTATGCCCAATAGATGTAATGATGTTTTTTCGGGTTAAGGTTTGAATTAACTCCAGCGCGCCTTCCATTTCAGGAGCCAGTGTAACAATCTTGATTGCATGCAGATATGGACCCGCCCATTTCAAAAACTCCCTTGAATCAGGCACTCGAACATATGAAAGCGGCTGTGCTCCTTTCTTGTCAGGGTTTATATACGGACCTTCCAGATGGATACCCAGGATTCGTGCACCCAAGGGATCTGGATGCTTCATCTCTTCTGATATGGCATTCAGTGCTGCAACAGTGATATCGAGGGGTGCCGTTACCGTGGTAGGCAGCCAGCCTGTCACTCCGTGCTTGACCAGATGCCTTCCGATTGCGCGTATGGATGCTCGTGTGCCATCCATCACACTGTAACCAGCGCCACCGTGAACATGGATATCGATGAACCCGGGAACAAGTAGACAGTCCTTTGCAGCAATATCACCCTCCTGCACTCTCACAAGCATGCCGCCCGTTTCAACGCTCTCAATACTCTTCCCGCAGATAGTGATTTGGGGATGAACTATTTCATCCCGAAAATCTGCTGCTGATGCGGCGAGTATCCTGTAGGAATCTGACATCTAGTTCTCTGACCTGGGTTGTCGGCGATGCTGCATAGAGGAGAATTCACGAATGAGAGCAGCTGCCTGGCTTGTATCCAGCTTTTTAACATCGTCCACAGAGAAACGGGTTCGAATCTCTTCAGTAAGATCATGATTAATCATGTTGCAAAGCTTTTCAAGAGCTTTCACCTGTGTATCTGTGATGCTTTTATAACCTTCCCCAGACTCTTTCACCTCGGATCTATCATTCCTTGTAACCTGACGCTGCTGTTTCTGGCCGGCAGTTCTGGATGAATATCCCCGTTCCGATGAATTTTCTCCTGGAGTTTCGTCTGCCAGTTCTTCCACTGCAGTCACTCCTACATTAACTGCATCTCGTAGTGCTCGGGCTTTGCTTCGTGTCTCGGCCATTCTTATTAGGCAGTTTCGCATGGCAGGGGTTACGTTATCTGGGGCAGCATCTCCAATACCACTAAAACTGCGTGCCGCTTCGCCGTACCCCATAGTGACAGTGGTTTGCACAATGGCCACCTGATTATTGTCTTTCGATGGGATCTGAAGCAGGGATGTTTGTACAGAGGTGAGACCCTGAGAGTGGGCCAAATCCAGTAATCCTGCATAGAGGACAAAGGTTTTACCCTGACGTTCTACTAAAAACTCTTTCTTCATGGTTTTAGGCTTACTCCTGTGGGCTTCACTTGTTTAACGAAGTGAAATTCGTCAAAAAAAGTCAGAAATATATTGACACACACCAATACAAAAATCTACCAAATTGTTAAAATACAAGTATATTATCTTAGAAAAATGAAGATTGGTTCCGTGTGCATAAGGCATAATAAGTACCAATGAATAGCAATATTCATTAATATCAGCAATTAAAGTAGACGTATATATACATAAATTAGCTTGACATGTGCTACCAATAACCTGTACACTCACTCCCGGAGCAAGCGATTATCATTGCTTGTTAATGCGTGTTGTTTTTACGCTGTAGCACTATGATACGTTAGCCTCTGATCAAACGGAAAGGAGGAATGTGGCACATGACCCACATCCTGACCAGACCGCGCAAAGTACTTAGAGCTAGCGCGGCATGGCTCGTCCTTGTAAGCCCAGTAGCTCTACAAGCTGGCCCTCCCCCGCAACACAAATCAACTCTTAAAGTTGACCCTCAGAAAGCGGAGTTATCTCAAATCACCAAAGAGAAATCTCCCATCAAGTTCTCCACCGTAATTCATCACACCCTTGCTCTTCACTCTGGCTCCCGCCGGATAGTTCAGCACGGTCACAATGGAGAGGAGATTAAGGTCTTCCGTATTAAAAACGGAAAGCGTACCCTTATTCGAACACATATATTACGCCACTCTCAGCCAGAAATCATACAGGTTGGTGTAGCACCCAGTCTTCCATCCAGAGGATACTTCTCTGGACGACACATGATAAGACTGCTTGCCACAAAGTACCGTGGCCATGGCGGCCTCACTGCAACAGGTATTCGGGCGAAATATGGAGTGGTTGCGGTTGACCCTCGCATTATTCCACTTGGTACCCGTTTGTATATTCCAGGATATGGATATGCAATAGCTGCAGACACAGGTGGTGCAATAAAAGGAAGGCGAATAGATCTTTGTATTGACAGGGATCATATGGTCAACGACCTCCATGACAGAGGGTATGTGGACGTCTACATCCTCAACTGAACTACAACACCCTCTCAGCTAAAAACATTGCTGGGAGGGTACACTGCATTTATGATAAATCAAATTGATCCCACATCGTCTTCTCAGCTCAAATCGCTTCTTCTTAAATATGACATAAAGCTAATTAAGCGCTTAGGGCAAAATTTCCTTATCGACAGTTCCATTCGAGACAAGATTGCAGCTTCTGCCAAGGTTGATTCTGAAACAAGAGTGCTGGAAATAGGCTCAGGGTTAGGAGCATTAACTGTTGCACTGGCAGCGAGAAGCAAATCTGTGATGACTGTGGAGATAGACGACCGTTTACTCCCTGCTCTAAAAGAAGTGCTGGCTCCGCACCAGAATGTAACAATTATGCATGGAGATTTTCTTAAGTTTCAGTGCTCCGAGCTGCTCGATGAAGCATTTGGTGATGAAAGAGGAGTGGTTGCAGCCAATATTCCATACTATATAACAACGCCCATTATCGAAAGACTGCTAGAGCATAGATCCCGCATTAAGCGTGCAGTACTGCTGGTTCAGAAAGAGGTAGCTAACCGGATAGCTGCAGCTGCAGATACCGATGACTACGGCTCACTGTCTGTCTTTGTACAATACCATGCCAATCCACAAATTATGGGCACCGTACCCCCCACACATTTTCTCCCTCGGCCAGAGGTGGAATCTGCGATACTTGTACTGAATATCCCTGAAACTCCCAACCTGGTGGTGAGAAACGAGGCAAGATTTTTTTCGATTGTACGGGCAGGTTTCGGGCAGCGAAGGAAGACGCTTCTGAATGCTTTAATGCGTGCACCTGCCTCATTCGATTTGGGATTTACCAAGGACGATAGAACCTCCGTGGAAAGAATGCTGGCAGCAGCAAACATTGATGGAGGGCGGCGAGGGGAGACGCTGACTATGGAGGAGTTTGGAAGAATAGCCGATGTGGAAGATTTTTAGATATATGGTCCTCACAGTATTTCCATGAGGACCATAACCTGATACTTAGTTTGATGAAGCCATCTCAACAAAGAAGAACAGAGTTGCATTTGCTGGAATTTTAGAGCCTGATGGAGGATTAGCTCCATAAGCCAGATTTGCAGGAATTTTGAGCAGTCTAACACCGCCAACTTTCATTCCAACTACACCCTCATCAAGTCCCTGGATCACCTGACCTGCGCCAACTGTGAAACCGAGAGGTTGTGTGTGACCAAATGATGGATCAACATTGCTGTCGAAAATTGTCCCATTTGTAAGGAATCCGGTGTAGGAAATCGTTACAGCCTTGCCGGTAGCTACAGTATTCCCGGTTCCAACTGTCTCGTCCTGATACTGCAATCCGTCTGACGTGGTAATAACTGGTGCTGAGTTATTCACAGGAAATCCTGTGTTGGAGGGTATCGATCCTATTGGATTTGTAACTGTTGAACCTCCTCCACCACCACATCCTGCGAGTGGTATGGCAAGCAATCCAATTAGCGCCAAACTATATCTTCTCATACTTCTCTCCTCTTATTGAAGCTCATAAAGAGCGGTCTGACTTTGTATGCAAAACCTGTCTACCGTGCTTCCTATGCATCATAACATAAGTGAGACAAGTTTACATCAATTCATTAGCTTTATTAGTATATCCGAGAACTGTGCCAACTAATCAATTTAATTCATATTGTGCTTGAATCTGGTAGAAAATCGGGATTAAGAGAGGAAATCAGGGGGATCAAGGCTAAATAGTTGTGTACAGATAGTCCTAACTGAAAGTGAGAGAACCGATATGGCACCAGATACAGAGAGGCCAGTGAGCAATGTGCAGGCACAACAGAAATTTCATCCGTCACCAGAATTTTCACGGGCTGCCAATGTGAACGATCCTGAGATATATGCTAGATGTAATGCAAATCCTGATAAATTTTGGGAGGAATGTGCTCTCCAGTTAGAGTGGATGAAGCCATGGATCCAGTTATCTGAATGGAATCCTCCGCACGCAAAATGGTTTCTTGATGGCAAGCTGAATGTTAGCAGCAACTGCCTGGACAGACATCTGGCTGGGCGGGGCGACCAGAGGGCTATTATCTGGGAAGGTGAGCCGGGCGACCAGAAGACACTTACCTACAGGGAACTTCATGCCGAGGTATGCAGGTTTGCGAATGGACTCAGGAGACTAGGTGTTCAGAAGGGTGATCGCGTTACAATCTATATGCCAATGACGCCAGAAGGTGCCATTGCAATGCTTGCCTGCTCCAGGATAGGCGCGCTGCACATGGTGGTGTTTGGCGGTTTTTCGGCAGAAGCTCTCCAGGAACGAACAAACGATTGTGGAGCGAAAGTTGTGGTGACAGCGGATGCCTACTGGCGCAGAGGCAATCTGGTTGGCTTAAAACAGATTGTGGATGAGGCAGTACCACACTGCCCAACTGTCGAGAAGGTGGTGGTTTTCCAGAGGGTGGGGGCAACTGTTAAGACAAGCATGGTGGAGGGGCGCGATATATGGTGGCATGATCTCATTGCAGATACCTCATTAGAATGTGATCCTGAAGAGATGGATGCGGAAGATCCGCTGTTTATTCTCTATACCTCTGGCAGTACAGGGAAACCCAAAGGGATACTGCATACCACAGGTGGATATCTTACCGGCGCATATATCACCACAAAGCTGATTTTCGATATTAAGCCTGAAGACCTCTACTGGTGCACCGCAGACATCGGATGGGTGACGGGACATAGCTATGTTGTATATGGGCCGTTGGCAAATGGAGCACAGGTTTTTATGTATGAGGGATCTCCAGACTGGTCGACAGAAGGTAAGCCCGGGCGCGACAGGTTTTGGGACATGATTGAGCGTCACAAGATCTCCATTCTCTATACAGCTCCTACCCTAATTCGTGCCTGTATGAAATGGGGCGAGGAGTACCCAGCTTCGCATGATCTCTCCTCATTGAGACTGCTTGGATCGGTAGGCGAACCAATCAACCCGGAGGCATGGCTGTGGTATCACAAGCACATTGGGCACGAAAGATGCCCTATTGTGGATACATGGTGGCAAACGGAAACTGGCTCCATCATGATCTCACCACTTCCTGGAATTGTGAGCACAACTCCCGCAAGTGCCACAAAGCCCTTCCCCGGTATTAAGGCTGAGGTAGTGAATGAGAAAGGTGAACGACAGCCGGCCGGACAGAAAGGGATACTGGTAATTACTCAGCCATGGCCATGGATGCTGCGTACCATCTGGGGTGATGATGCGCGCTATGTGAAAACTTACTGGTCCCGATTTCCGGGGATGTACTTTCCGGGTGACGGTGCTATGGAAGATGAAGATGGCAACTTCTGGCTGCTTGGCCGTGTGGATGACATTATGCTGGTAGCAGGACATAACATATCGACAATGGAGATGGAGAGCGTGCTAATCGAGCATCCAGCCATTGCTGAGGCAGCCGTGATTGGCAAGCCCGACGACGTGAAGGGGCAGGTGCCGGTCGCATTCGTGATCGCAAGGGAGGGACATGGTCCAAAGCCTGGCGACCATGACGCGATTCACAAGCTGGATGCGGAACTTAAGGACTATGTTGCCAAGCGCCTGGGGGTAATCTGCCGGCCGGCTGATGTGATTCTGACAGCTGACCTGCCGAAGACTCGCTCCGGCAAGATTATGCGAAGGCTGCTGCGAGATATTGCTGAGGGGCATATCCTTGGAGATACTACTACTCTTGCAGACCCTGATGTGCTGGCTGGGATTAAGGAGAAGTATGCTTCCGAGGAGGACTAAGTGCCGAACTGTTCTGGTTATATTGAGGTGATGCCTGAGAATTTTATACACGAATCCACATGAAAGTAACGAAATCACATGAAAAGGGTAGAACAGTCGGATTAGTAGTGTTCATTATTCACCGTTATCAGTGATTGTGTCTGGCTGACTTCTTTTAAAATTGGTGACTTGGAGATATGCAATTTTGTGGTGAAGATGCAGATGCCAGAGAGAGTGAACAAATTACCAGATGAGACATGAAGGTGTAGAAGTACAGGTTAAGCAAAATAATGAGGATACGGTTATTTTCGTCATTTTCGTGTTAAAAATGTTCGTTCTTATGAGTTATCGGTTATTTATAGAACTTGGAGAATAGATATAAACCAGAGAGTGAACACATCACCAGGTGAGCTGAGAAAGTTCAGAAAAGATGTAAAGCATAACGAGCAGAATATTCTTCATTTTAGTGAAATGCGTGTTAAAAAATCTGCTTGCTAATAACTTGCATACAAACCCCGTTGCTTCGGTAAGTGGAGGGAGGCTGCGTTGAGAACTAATCCCACAAAGCTGGCTATACCCATCGCAGCCGCTCTGCTGGCGATGCTGAGTACGGTCGCAACGGCTTTGCCGGTGGCCGCCAGGCGGCCCTTCATGGGCTGGACTAGCTGGGACAACGAGGCGCTTACTCTCCCGGGGCATGGGGAGGCATGGCTAACAGCAGCGCAGGTTATACGGCAATCCGATGCGATGCATCAGTACCTGCAGAGATACGGCTATCGGCGCATCAACATCGACTCAGGGTGGGCGAATGGTATAGATGCCAACGGCCGACCAGCAGCGGATGCAAAGAAATTCCCAGGCGGTATTCGGGCAGTGGCTGCAGCAGTGCATCATAATGGGCAGCTGCTGGGTATCTACTGGAACCCTGGAGTGAACGATGAGATGTGGCGTAAAAACCCATTTATCTCACATACCCATATACACATCCGAGAAATCTGTGCAAAGCCGCCAGCCAAAGCCAATGCTTTTGGCGAGTACAAGATTGATTACTCAAAACCTGGTTCACAGGAGTACGTGAACTCTATAGTACGTCAATGGGCAAGATGGGGTGTTGATTTCATTAAGCTGGACGGCATTGCTCCCGGGAGCGATAGTGCAGGACGGTCCATTGATGACCGGCCAGACATTC
>JAJZFJ010000305.1 GCA_021805395.1 bacterium | reverse complement strand
AATTCTGCTTCTGATAAACCTTCCCTGCAATGCTGCGCCATTAACTGGAAACCATCTCTCGGTAGGACAGCATATTTACCCGCTAGCTCATTCAAAACTTTCTGTTCATATTTCAAGATATACATTTTTCTTAGATCCGATAACACCAGACAGCTTCTTGCTGCTTCTGACCCAAGCTGTGACTGAATGATAACATCAGTATCGAAGTAAGCTTCTTCAAGAGTTTTATTAAATTCTGCATTGAATACTTTTTGATATCTTAAGTAAAATTGATAAAATATCTGGTGCCATATTATGGATTTTTTGTTATCTTTTGTGGTATTCACAATATGAGCCCATAAGTTGTGGGATTCAGCAGAATGAGATATTATTCGCCAGGAAAGTGACCTCTCCCCTGACAAAACATAATAAAGGTTGTTTCGAAACACCTCTACAGAAACACAGAAGAGATACTGAAGGCCGATATTCAGGCACTTTTCTCTTCGGATAAAATGACCTAACCGTCGAGGCATGTAAAATAAATATAGACTTGGAAACATAATAATCTGAATTTTATCGGGCATTCTTACTCCCATATTTTCAGATGTTTCTTTCACTAGCTGAAAAAGATAAGGAGCATCCGATTCCTCCAAAAAAATTCCTTTATGTCGCTTTGGTTCAAAATTAACAAGTTTAGTTATACTTGACTGAATATTCAGAGTAAGCAAAGTCAAAAGCCCAAATTCAGGAGAATGTTTATTGAATGCTTCCCATGCAAATAGAATAAAGAGGCACATCACTATGCACTGCACAAATATAAGATAGACGTGCCCTACCAATATGAGCAGTATATATTTTCGATGCTTCCGTAAATGAAGTAATAACGTATTTTGCTTCAAACTGTTAATTCGCACCTTCAGTTTAGTTGCCATTTCCTAAGTTCAGTTCATATTCACTTATTTCCAAACACATATGTTACTCATTCAGTTCCTGATTACAACTTTCAAGCTGAATGTATGCAAAAAGAAGAATATGGCAAACCATATCTCAAGTTACTACTATCAATAGACTAACCCTGGTTTCACTAATAAAGTTATTGCGATAGTCAGCGTTAATAGTCTTCCTGCTAGATAATCAACTGATATGGAAATCAAACGATAGTCGCCATCCCCCTTATCACTCCATCCAAACACTAATTAAATGGAGCAGCGGGATGCTGGTATCACTGTCATCGATATCTGTTTATTTATCATAAACCTCCGAACTACTTTACACACCTGCCTCTATCAAGGGTATCCTTACTTTGGCCATGTTCACATGACCGGCTCAGAACTATGTGCGGACGAATATAAGGAGACGCGGCTGATATGCCAACAGTAACAGTCGAAAATGAGAAGTCATTTGATGTAGAAGCAGGTACGAAATTAGTACTTGCTCTGGAAGATAACGGTATTGATGTACTACACCGATGCGGTGGACAAGCAAGGTGCACCACTTGCAGAGTAGAGATTGTTGAGGGCGAGGTCACACCGATTAGTGAAGCTGAGATAGAGGCTTTAGAAGAGCCAGAACTGATTGAAAAATTCCGCCTCTCCTGTCAGATACACGTTCAAAGTGATCTCACTGTGAGAGTTGCTAAACGTGCCCATATCGAAGATATCACACCGGGACCACGTCCCCAACCATAACGGTAATAGTTCTCTAAAAGGCCGCACCCTGTATGCTAGACAATATGGCGCGGCCACCCCATTTCCCCGTCTGTTATTTGGCTTCAACAGGTTGTGTTGGCAGGCAAAGCATTCTGCCACAATTCTCACACGTTACAATCTCCTGGGCACGGTCAACACGCTGAACACTGCTTTCAGACACGTTCATATGACATCCGCTGCATACGTTTCGGTCTACAAGCGGTGCAATCGCCACGCCAGCCTTAGTTGGTCTCATGGCAGTATAACGTTTGAGCAGTTCTTCTGGTACCGCTGCGAGTGCATCTTTACGGAGCTTTTCATGTTTCTTTGCAACTTTACGCAGCTCGGCTGCTGTAACATTGAAGATTTCGACCTTCTTGGATAGAATCGCATTTGCCTCTATCGCGAGTTTCTTCAAACTTTGCTCGGATGCTCGTTCAGCTTCAAGTCTATGCTCAAGTTCACTGATTTTAGTTTGCTGTGTGGCTACCTGCCTGGCGAGCATATCAACTTCTTCCTGTAAGTCTTGCAGGTCACGCGGATTTTTGACCTGTCCGCTGTACAATCTGGTCTCCTCGCTCTTATGCTTCTCCATCTTTGACAACATCTCCAGACGCAGATCTCTAAGCTCCGCATCTGTAGCATTTGCCACGGCTAAAGCAGATTTGTATTGCTCTACTCTTGAATCGCACAGGATTTTCTCCTGAGCACCTCTATCCATTCCGGCATACTGCTTTTTCACTGCATCCAATGCAGAATCTATTTTCTGTAGCGCGAGTAGCGCAGTAAGTTGTTCTCTTAGGTTCATAATGTAGTATTAAAGGAAAACAGATATGATTCCTGCTTGCTCTGAAAATATGTTAAGCCACTCCTAAATCTCACAGAACGTCACACATTTTGGATTGTTATATTGAACACTATGCTCAATATGAGTTGTCTCAATTTACAGTACAAACTTACGACTTTTGGTTGACAGTCATATTTCAGACTTTTTGCATGTATACTGTCGGGTGCCATTCTTTCTGCTTAAGGGATCAGTTCTAGTGACGAGAGCGTAACGAAATTTCTTTACAGTTAATACAAATAGCTTGATATTGACTATTCTCTCCAGATAGGTGTTAGTTAATGTTCGCAGACTATATACAATAAGTCAAGAGAAACGTGCATTTCCACGAAGGATAATGATGACTATCTACGTTGACATCCTGATTAAATCAGATTTGGAGAAACTATGGGAGTATACTTAAACTCCCTCACTTCATTCCAGATGGGATTTAAGGTTCTCTTCAATCGAATATCTACCTCGCAATGATCCATCAGAGCCACAAATGTTTTTTTACTCCACCAGGATTGGTTTCGGGCTGAATATTAGTGGAAAAGGAGAATCCCGTGGAAACAAAGAAGATAACGACAGGAATATAAGTTCAGCATTAAGTTTTGGTCAGATAATCCAATCTCACTTATAAAGGATGGTTCTGGATACTGGCAATATGTCCACTTAGAAGAAGGGCTACTATTTCGAACTGAGTATACCTATAAAACCAGGTTTGGATTCATGGGACGTATTTTTGACCAGTTAATCTTCCGAAGACTTCTTGGTTGGGCAACTGCATGGAGTTTTGATAGACTTCGTTTATGGCTGGAGACCGATATTGATCCTGAAGGTGCATTTGAACGAAGCGTTATCCTATGCTGCATACGATTGATGCTTGCCCTTATCTGGATATATGAAGGACTGATACCAAAAATTATCTTTCCAGATAGTGGAGAGGTCTCTATTCTTCATCACTTTCCTTTGACAGCCAATCATACACATGCAATTCTGACCATAGTTGGCATTGCTGAGATAGTCATCGGGTTGAATCTTTTCCTAACATCCAGGATTAAATCCATATTGAGATTTAATATCATTCTCCTTATTTTTCTTGTTGTAAGTTCTGGTTTAAGTGATCCAAAACTTTTAGTTGCTCCATTCAACCCTGTTACACTAAATGCATCTATGATTGCGCTTGCTCTAATAGGACTGTTTGTTTCTCATGATCTTCCGACTGCACGGAAATGTAACAGAACAAAATCAAAGAAGTAGACATGACATCCATATATCAACAGATCTTAGGCAGTCAATTTTATCGCTTACACCCTAAAATCCAGGAACGGTTCAGCTTAAGTAGCCATGACGGTAAAGGAGCCATTGGCACTGGAGTTATGGAAAGAGTATGGCATGGCAAATTTTACACTTTACCATTTCTTTTTGTAGGTACCTGGAGACATATAATGTTCCCAGAGAATGGGATAAACGTCCCATTCACCATCGAAAATTATGCTTATACAGATAAATTCCAGCGAGAGACAGTTACCTGGGTACGTACGTTTCAGACCACAAAAACACGGAGATTTGATGCGACTATGATCTATAGTACACAGAGGAATAAAATAGTTGACTATCTTGGCACACATCAGCATCTGGCTGTAGATATAGATCTTTCAATTGATGAGAAAACTAAAGGCCTGCGACTTCGTACAGGAGAACAAAGATTCTATGAAGGATTACTTGGATTTCGATTCCCAATGTTCTTCTCCGGTTATGCAGATGTTTGTGAATGGTACGATGACTCAATCGACAAATACAGGATTAAAGTAAATGTAGCAAATTCTCTATGGGGCCCGCTGTTTGGATACGAAGGATATTTTGATGTGCTATGGATTCCGACACATGGCTCGATACCCGCACATGTAAAGCCGATTCGTGAAGAAAAACGGGAGTAATTCAACCAAACATTTTTCCTTATATCGTACTGCAGCCCCATAATATTACGAATTTGTACATTCACCATGGAAGATTCTACAATGAAATGGGGTCCAGTTAAAGTAAGCTATTGGTATCATGAAAATAGGAAATTAGACACAGACATATCTGATATAATGTTCCTTTGTAATGGAATTTATTTGTAAAATTTACAACTCAACTGTTTTTCTGAATCATAACACATTGCTTAATGATATCTTTGTCTTTACTCATGGATATCTCATAAATCATCATCATATAATTATATAATCATGCTGAAAATAACTAACAATTCTAATGATATAGTCATAATTAATATAATCAGCATTTGGAATGCATATCATGAAGGATCTTATTGACTTTATAGTCAAGCTTATGATCCCCACATGTGAAGGTTTATTACTCTACATAGACTTTGCAATTAACTCATCTAATGCAGAGCAAACATCTTCTATTTGGGTAGACCAATCCAGTGGGGATGTTCGCCTGAAGAGACGCATGGAAGCGTACCACGGACTGTCAGTACGCTTCAGCATCCAGCGCCAGTCTGGAACTGGAGGCAGCATTACCCATACTGCTTTGCCCATTGCTCCTGCCAGATGTGCCAGCGATGTATCTACGCAGAGAACCAGATCCATACTTTCCAGCGCCGCAGCTGTCTCAGCAAAATCTGTGAGCCGACTGCTAATGTCCTTGATTTGTAAATCTCGTGGGGCAAATGCCAATTGGCCAGCAGCAGCTCCACACTGCATGCTGAACCATTCCACATCCTTAAGCTTCGCAAATGGTGCAAAGTCTTCCAGAGTGCACGAGCGAAACCTGTCTGACTTATGCGCAGGGTTGCCCGACCAGGCAACTGCTACTCTCAAGCCCCTGGCTTCTCCCAGGGTTTTCACCCACTGCTCAGCCAGGTTACTATCAGCTTTAAGATAACCTTCCTTAGCTGGAATTGTACTTTCAACAGTCTGGAATACGCCGGGTAAGCTCATCAAACTTACATGCTTACTGAACTTTCTCCCGCGCCATGGTTCTCCATTAGCACGCTCGCAAATTTCGATATTGTCTGGCAGATTTTTCCGAAAAAGCTGCTGTAACCCAGGACTGCACTGCAGTTGTAGCTGTGTTTGACTAAGCGGGTTAGACATCAGATACCGCAAAAACTGGATTTGGTCTCCCAGCCCCTGCTCGCCCCATACCAGCAACTCATTGTCCTTCAGCTCTTCGCCATTCCATGTATCTGCCTCAAAGTTAAATGAGTTGTTTCCCTCCCGTCTCAATCTCCAGGCATTTTCTTTCCATCCCTCTTCAAAACGTCCCTGTAATAGCAGCATCTGCCCAAGGTTTAAATGTGCTTCCGCTCGATGTGGCTCTATCTCTATTCCACGCCTGTAATCCAGTTCGGCAAGCTGGAACTTCAAGTCTGAGTGGTATTCAAGTGCTCTGTTGACCACTGATTCATAAGAGCTTCTGTCGCACTCGATAGCCCTGGAGTATGCGGAGATCGCTTCCTGCCTTCGATCACTCATTCTGCAGAGATCACCAAGTGAAAGGTATGCCTGCATGTATTCCGGCTTTAGTTGTGTGGCCGCCTTCACTGCTTCAATGGCAGAATCAGCTTCGCCTAACTTGTGCAGCGCCAAGCCTAACTGGTATCTTACTTCCGCCCAGCCAGGATTCAGCCTGCATGCAGTTCTCAAACTGGACACCGACTCTTGTGCTCTATTTAGCTCTAGAAGAGTGGTACCCTGCAATGCGTATCCCTCGGGATCCGATGGCCATAGTTTTATGATGGAATTTGCCCTTAATAGAGCCTCATCCAGCTTCCCTGCGTCATGTAGTGCAGCAACACACTGTTTCTGAAGATATGGATCGTTAGGAGCGAGATCAGCAGATTGCAGACGGTGTGTCAGCGCCTCATCTGTCTTGCCTATGCTGCTAAAACAGTCTGCCAGAAGATGATGTATAGGTGCATATCCTTCAAGATCTGATAAAGCGATTGTAAATTCGTTTACAGCCTCTTCATACCTGCCCTCTTCACGTAACAGATTTCCAAGATTAAAATGTGCAGCGGCAAATTTTGGATTATGAACCAGCTCTTTGCGTAAAGCCTCCTCTGCTTCTTCATTGCGCCGAAGAGCCTTGTAGGAATTTGACAAGTTGTAATAGAGACCTGGAGTTCGTGGCTCAAGTGATATAGCTTTAAGAAAACTATCAATCGCAGCCATATGATTGCCCAATCCTGCCTGAGCCTCTCCCTGAAGTATGAGTGCCTGAGGTTGATTGGGTGACTGGCTTATAACTTTTTCTAACAGAGGCAACGCCAATTTCGGGTTTCCCTTGGATAAATGATCAAATGCCAGTCGTAATGACATCTCATAAGATGGGATATTCTGCTTTACAATTGCTTTTTTGGAAGATTTGACTGAAGATGGGCTCATTTATGTCACTCCTGATAGAAATGCGGGTATAAATTAACATTATGGCCATTTAGATATGTTCTGTGTAGTAGTGTCTTATCTACCGATACTTCTGGTATACTTCCCTTCATTGAAGTTGGCCCACCGATTGTGTTTT
The DNA here is from genome assembly GCA_021805395.1 of bacterium. Classification (GTDB taxonomy): domain Bacteria; phylum Armatimonadota; class Chthonomonadetes; order Chthonomonadales; family Chthonomonadaceae; genus JAJZFJ01. The sequence continues at coordinate 4,107 of JAJZFJ010000305.1, read as the reverse complement.
AGGAGTGAGTTATGCGATGTTTTCAAACCTGGTTTAAATTTCTCCCTTTGTTATTAGTATTAATTTGTCCCATCCATTCGGCACTTGGTGATGGCGGTAACCTCCAGAATGTTAAAGTACGTATCGGAGGAAAACCTCTCTCTGGTCCTGTATCTGCCGTTTCAGATTCTCAGGAGACTTTCGTGCCATTATCAGCACTTCCACTGCTTGGAGCGAAAGGGATACTAAGTCTACGGGGTGACACTGTAACAGTCACATGGGGAGTTCCGCAGCGGTCTGCAGTTCTGGCAGTCGCAAGGCCGCATGGTGATACTATGCTGGCTCTGTCCGATCTGGCACGTATCTTCCATGGTGAAGTGGTGAGACCTGATGCTGTTGGAAGCAATGGCAAGCTTGAGACTGGTACACCTGGGGATACTGTGTATCTACTAGCAAAAATCGAATCTGTTGAACTGAATCCTCGCGGTGTGAAAGTGGTTACCAGTTTTCCTACCAGCACTGCCCAGTGGATGTTATCAGAAAAGCCGCCGAAAACAGGTGTGCTAGATCTGTATGGGACATACCTGCCTTCCACATTTCCTAATGCGATAACTCCTCAGCAAACCACACAACTGACGGGTATTACACTAACTCAAACCAACTTGACAACTACTCGCATCGCATTGCAGTTAAATCCTGAATGCAGCATCCGCGATGCAAGTGGAACCAATCGGGGAACTATTCAAATCGCTGTTATTGGCGGAACTCCTGACAGGATTGAACAGGTCGCAACCGCAAAGTGGGGATTGCAGCCTCCCACCAAATCTTCTGGTCAGGAAATAGCCTCAACATCACAAGCAGTAAACACACAAGGTGGCTCCTCTTCCGCTACTGAAAACAATACACAAACATCTACACCTCTCACAACCAGTTCAACCGCAACCGGTAGAGTTCTTACCGGCCCAGCAAGTAATCAGACTTCAGCAAACTCCACATCAGCCCTCACTACACCTGGAACACTTCCTTCCAGGTCAGGCGATGCAACGCGACAAGATAATCCATCCGCACTGGTAATAACCTCGGTGAGCTTCTGGCAGACCAGTGATAATGAGGCGCATTTAAAAATAGAAGCCAGTGCACCTGTCAGTCCAATAGTTCACTATCTCGACAATGGTAGCCTGCAGGTCGAGATCCCTGGTGCATCTCTACAGTTAGCAGATAGCAGCGATGCAAGCCAGACACTTTCTAATCCCATAGTGCAGTCCATTCAGGCGGTGGATGAACCAAGTACCAAACCAGCTGTTTGCATCACCATTGGCTCAACACATTTTCTGGGGTTTGTCATGGAGAACATTCATGATCATGTCACGTTCAATCTTCGGCTGCCTGTGAATGCCACTGGAAAACTTGCTGGCAAGCTGGTTGTGATTGATCCTGGTCATGGTGGAAAAGACACAGGTGGCACCTATGCTGGTTACGATGAAAAGAATGTTGTCCTGTCTGTGGGATTGAAACTCAGGAAAGTATTGGAAAGTATGGGTGCGCGTGTCGTGATGACGCGCGATCGTGATATTTTCATTCCTTTGAATCAACGTCCAGGACTGGCAAATCAGATCCATGCAGACTTTTTCATCAGCCTGCATAACGACGATTGCTCAGTACCAAACTCGGCATCCGGTACCACAACGTATTACCATGATCATGACCCAAGCAGCCGGGCATTTGCCACCGCAGTACAGGATGCCATCGTGAAGGTGAGTGGATTACCCAGCCGTGGTGCACGTTCAGACACAGACCTGTATGCTAATGGCCTAGCTGTCCTTCGTGGTAGTAATATGCCTGCGATCCTCGTTGAGATTGCTTTCATAAACAACGATAGAGATCGCGCAAAACTCTTAAACCCATCTTTCCAGCAAACAGTTGCCCAGGCGATTGCCAAAGGCCTGCGAAACTATGTAGAAGGTACATCTCAAACTGCAATGCTTACACAACCATTAGGGTCTACTATTGGCATGGTAAAATAGATGGGTTCAACATATTCAGAAGTAACGAGGAGCGGAAGTGCGAAATAATAGATTATATATCTGTACTTTGATCAGCGTCGGTATACTTGGGGGTTGTGGACACAATAACAACCAAAGCAGCACAAGTCAACAACCTACAGCTATGACCACTCCGCCAACTCAATCAGCACCGCATCAAACTGTAGCAGCAAATAGTGATGGTCAATCCGATACAGTTGCCCAGGTTACTTCAGCTGTAGACACTCTTCTGTCACAACAGGCTAGTGCGACATATCCTTGCATTCCCAAGGGTACCAAACTGAAACATGCCGATGTCTCTAAAGGTATCGCTACTTTAGATTTCAACAGCAAGTTCAGTGCGATATCAAATATGGGTGACACAACTGAGTCTCAGGCTCAGCAGGCTCTCCAGCAGGCTCTAGCTCCCATCTCAGATGTCAATAAAATGAGTGTAACTGTGGATGGAAAGCCATTTCAGAGTCAGATGACAGACTGGACTACGCCGTTCAGCGTGAGAAAGAAGTCTGGTGATTCCTCCAGTAGCTCTGTCTCCAATTAATGGACAGATTCAGTCCTATAGGAGTTTTCGATTCCGGTCTGGGTGGCTTAACAGTTGTACGAGCTATCCAGAAACTGCTGCCTCAAGAGTCTCTCATTTTCGTTGCTGATCAGGCTCATGTACCTTATGGTGACAGACCTTTAGAGCAGGTAAGTGGCTATGCTCAAGCCATCAGTAATGCCCTGTTTAACGCCGGCTGCAAGGCAGTGGTGATGGCCTGCAATATCTCGTCAGCAGTCGCTCATACTACTGTTACAAACACCTTTGCTCCCAAACCCGTAATAGGTATGATTCAACCTGGTTCCCACCATGCCATGGAGTGCTCCAGGTACAAAAGAATTGGGATAATGGCTACACTGGGAACGGTCAAAAGTGATGCATACCCTCAGTTCCTAAAAGATCTCTGTCCTTCCGTACAGGTTCAACAGGTCGCCTGTCCTGCATTCGTTCCACTGGTGGAAGCTGGACAGACTGACGGCGAAGCTGCATTAGATGCAGCCAGGGAATATCTCAAACCATTACTGCTTGCTGACGTGGATACCATTGTTTTAGGTTGCACCCATTATCCATTTCTCCTGCCTATTCTGCAATCGCTCACCCCTAATATTGAGTATGTGGACCCTGCAATTGTCGCAACCGAACAGTTGAAACAGGAACTTGAGGCAATTGACCTGCTGTCAGTAAATACTGAACACCCTCATCACTATTTTGCCACTACAGGGTCCGTATTAGAGCTCGAGAGATCACTGAAGAAGATGATCAGCACTGATACACTGACATTAGAGGTGGCACAGGCAAACTGGAATGAGGGTGTGCTGACCCTTTAAGCAACCTTTCATACTTATTGTGTACTACCAGTTGACTAGATCAACACTAACTCTCATGAAACCACTCTTTATCCGTATGTTATAAGGTATTGAAACCTCCCATCACACAGAAATTTCATTAAGAGAAGTTAAGGAAGCTGATGTGCTGAAACGGAGCTGATCTGATACTGAAACAGTGATACTGAAATTTCGGCTGGATAAACAGGTTGTTTTGCCGGCAGGATAGTATCTGGAATAACCCCACAGTTATTCTGTTTGCCAGATGGAGTGCCAGATCAATTGCTAACATCCTGGTAAAAAATGTATCAGCATGTATGAAGCACAGATATGGAAGGAACATTAAGCCAGGTTGCAGACTTTTAGTGTTTGCTTAGTTTAGTAATCTGCCATCTTCGATACCAGTACCAAACACCGAAAAGCAGGATTACGGCGAACACAGTGCCGAGTACTGCTTCCTGCGTATGTAAAACAGGAGCAGGTGGAATGTAAGGGGTGCTATCCGAATCCTGAGCGAAGGCAGCCGTTGGAAATACCATCAATCCAAGTGAAGAGATCCTGAAATACACATTTCTTGAAAGATTTCCAGATTTGATCATGATTAGTCCTCCAATGTTTATTCCTCTCCAGTCACCATTGTTAATGCAGGGATCGGCAGTCTACGTCTGCGTTCAGGAGGAAGTAGACGTTCCATAGTATCATCAACTGTGATGATTCCCAG